>JBPCRH010000288.1:0-5860 GCA_050997075.1 Chthoniobacterales bacterium | reverse complement strand
GAACAGCGCGGGCGCGCCGAAAGATCATTTCGTCTGCGTGCAGAGCGTTTACGTCGACGAGAGCGACAGCCTATGGGTGCTCGACCCGGCCGCGCCGAAGATGAAGCAGATCGTGCCCGGCGGACCGAAGCTGGTGAAGATCGATCTCGTGAAAAACGAGGTCGTGCAGACGATCCCGTTCGGCGAGGACATCGCGCCGGCCAAGAGCTACCTCAACGACGTCCGCGTCGATGTGAAAACGCAAACGGCTTACCTGACCGACTCCGGACTCGGCGCGCTCGTCGTCGTCGATCTGCGCACCGGAAAAGCGCGCCGCCTGCTCGAGAACGATCCGAGCACGGCGGCGGAGAAGGATTTCAAACTCCAGGTCGAAGGGCATCCTCTCCTCGGCGAAGACGGGCAGCCGCCGCAGATCAATTCCGACGGGATCGCGCTCGATCACACGACTAGCTGGCTCTACTTTCACGCCCTCACCGGCCACGCCCTTTACCGCGCCCGCACCTCCGACCTGCGCGATTCGCGCCTAACGAAAAGTAAACTGAGCGCGGGAGTCGAGAAGATCGCAGAAACCCCGGCGCCGGATGGGATGGCCTTCGGGCCGGACGGAAAACTTTACCTCACCGACCTGGAGCACAGCGCGATCAACGTCTTCGATCCGGTAACCAAAAAACTGAGCACGGTGGTCGCCGACGGCCGCCTCCGCTGGCCGGACAGCCTCGCCTGGGGGCCGGAGGGAATGCTCTACGTGACTGCTTCGCAGATTGACAAGATGCCGCGGTTCAACGGGGGAAAAAGCACGCGCACGACGCCGTATCAGGTGTTCAAAGTGATCGGCGCGCAGGCCGCGCTGCCGTAATTGCCGTCATCCCGAGCGGAGTGGAGCGAAGCGAAACGGAGTCGAGGGATCCCGTGGCGGAACCGATCAGCTCTCGCCGCGGAGCTTCCCAGAAACCCCACGGGATCCCTCGACTGCGCTGCGCTTCGCTCGGGATGACCGTCGCGGACGCGGGAAAATTTTCGCGTGCGAAGACGACTTCAGAGGGCTTTCCGGACCGCGCGGCGCACCGTCTCGGTGATCGCGCCGTAGATCAAGTGCGACGCGAGCGCGTAGAGGTGCGTCGTTAGGGGGATTTCCAACGGCGGTTTGGAGAGGCCGGCTTTCGGCACCGCCACTTCATCGGCGAGCAGCCAGACCCCCGTCCCAAAGCCCAAGCCTTCGCCCGCGGTCACGAACGGCGCCACTTCCGCGAGCGCGCCGTAAACCGCGGCCGAACCCGCTCCCATTCCGTAATGCACCACTTCACCTGCCGCCGGTTTATAGGCCGCCGGCACTTTCCGGCCGACGAGTTTTTGCGCGACGGCGTTCGCGGCTTTGACGGTCGCGGGATCGGCTTTGCGGCCGGGCTTTTTCTCCGACGGGCTGATCGCTTCGGCCGTGGCGCTCCACGCGGCCTGGAATTGCTCCATCAAAAACGAAGCGAGCAATCCGCCCGCCACTCCTGCGACCAGACCCTTGAACAGGTCCATCTCCCCCTCGCGCTCAGAATAAAACTGCATGGTCGTTCCTCCGGTTTTCTCTTTTACTCCCTGAAACATCGCATCTGGGCTGGTGTCTCCGTGCATTCTGCCGCAGAAAGATTTTGCGGATCGCGCAGACTATCCGGGCGCGCGGCTCGAGATTATTCCGAATCCCGTCCGGCAAAGCAGGCCGGCGCTCTTTCTCGACCACGTGAACGCCGCAGCAGTATCCGGTGCCGGCGTTTGGCGCGCACGATCTGGAGCCGCCCGCGAATCCGGCGCTTTTTCATCCGTCTGAAATCCAGCGGTAGCCGAGGATCGCGCACTCTGCCTCAGGGAACGCTCGACGATCCGCGACGCACTGGGTAAATTCGCGACCGGACCGCGCTGATGAAGAAACCGACCCTGCGCAAAGCGCCCCCGCCTAACGAGTCTTTTCCCATCGTCGGCCTGGGCGCATCGGCCGGCGGGCTGGAGGCTTTCACGCAGTTGCTCAAACATTTGCCGGCGGATACCGGGATGGGTTTTGTCCTCGTGCAACATCTCGATCCGCAACACGAGAGCGCGCTCACCCAATTGCTCGCGCGGGCCACCGGGATGCCGGTGCGCGAGGTGACGCACAATTCGCGCGTCGCGGCCAATCACGTTTACGTCATCCCGCCGAACACCAACCTGGCGATCGCCGGCGGGATCTTGAAACTCGAGCCGCGACCGAAAGGCCATGCTCCGCATCGCTCGATTGATTTCTTTTTTGAATCGCTCGCGCAGGACCAGAAAGAGCGCGCGATCGGCGTGATTCTTTCCGGCACGGCGACGGATGGCACGCTCGGGCTGGAGGCGATCAAGTCCGAGGCCGGCATCACTTTCGCGCAGGACGAATCGGCCAAATACGACTCGATGCCGCGGAGCGCGATCGCGGCGGGATGCGTCGATTTTGTTTTGTCGCCGGAAGCGATTGCCGCGGAACTGGCGCGGATCGCGCGGCATCCTTACGTCGCTGGCGGGGTACGATCCGAAGACGATCGCACCGCGGCGATCGCGCACGAGGACGATGCGACGCCGCTACCTTCGGGTGGAAAAGGGCGCGCGCGCCAGACGCCCACCCGCGGCGCACGCGTGCCGTCCTGTGATGTCGCGCCGGAGAGTTTCAAGCGCATTCTTCTTCTCCTGCGTAGTCATTCCGGGGTCGATTTCTCGTTCTACAAATCGAGCACGATCGAGCGGCGGGTGACGCGACGCCTGGTGCTGAACAAGCACGAGACGCTGGCCGAATACGCGACCTTTTTGAAGGCAACGCGAAGGAACTCGACGCGCTTTATTCCGATGTGCTCATCAGTGTGACCAGCTTCTTCCGCAATCCCGAGGCGTTCGACGCGCTCAAGCGCAAGGTTTTTCCGAAGCTCCTCGCGCGCCGCGAAGGCGGCGACCAGCCGATGCGCATCTGGGTGCTCGGCTGCTCGACCGGGCAGGAGGCGTATTCGCTCGCCATGACTTTTGCCGAAGTCGCCGGGGAAGATGCGCGCGCGACGAAGCTCCAGATCTTCGCGACCGATCTGAACGAGGCGCTGCTCGAGAAAGCGCGCCACGGCCTTTACCCGAAATCGCTCGCGCAGGACGTTTCACCCGAGCGGCTCCGGCGTTTTTTCTTCGAAGAGCAAGGGGGCTTCCGCGTGAACAAGACGTTGCGCGAACAGGTCGTTTTTGCCCGGCAGAATGTGATGCGCGATCCGCCCTTCTCGCGCATGGACCTCATCACCTGCCGCAACCTGCTCATCTATCTCGAGCCGGAGTTGCAGAAAAAAATCTTTCCCGCGTTTCATTACGCGCTCAAGCCGGACGGTTATCTTTTCCTGGGCGCGAGCGAGTCGATCGGCGGTTTTACCGAGCTGTTCGCGCCCGCGGATAAGAAGCAGAAAATCTTCGCCAGAAAACCGGCGCCGACTCCGGCCTTCCGTCTCCCGCTCCCGAGCGACCGCGCTCCGCAGTCTGCATCCGGCGGGCGCGGCCCGGAGCCGACGACGCGCGAAGAGGCGCTGCCAGACGGATTGCGCGGAGAGTTCAACGCGCAACGCGAGGCCGATCGCATCTCGGTCAGCCAATTCGCGCCGCCGGGGGTGCTCATCAATGCCGAGGGACAGGTGTTGCAGTTCCGCGGCGCGACCGGCGCGTATCTCGAACCGCCCACGGGTAAGGCCAGCTTCGACCTCCTGAAGATGGCGAGCGAAGGGCTGATGTTGCCCTTGCGCGCCGCGCTCAACAAAGCGAAACGCGAAAATAAACCGGTGCGCCGCGAAGGCGTGCGCATCCACAAGAATGGCAGCACCCGTACCATCACCCTCCAGATCATTCCGCTCCGCAATCTGAAGGAGCGCTGCTTCCTCATCCTCTTTGAAGGCGGGGAGACGACGACAACGAGCGCGCGCGTGCGCGCCAGTGCGCCGCCGCCCGCGGGCAAACGGGCCGTCGCGAGCCGGATAGCGGAGTTGGAACGCGAGCTGAGCGAGACGCGCGATTATCTCCAATCCATTCAAGAGCAAAACGAGGCGGCGAACGAAGAACTCCAGGCCTCGAGCGAGGAAGTGCAGAGCGCGAACGAAGAACTCCAGAGCATCAATGAAGAGCTCGAGACCTCGAAGGAAGAACTCGAATCGACCAACGAAGAGCTGACCACGATCAACGACGAGATGGTCAGCCGGAACGGGGATCTGAGCCGGCTCAATGCCGACTTGAATAATCTTCAGGTCAGCCTCCACACCGCCATTCTGCTCCTCGGGCGCGACCTCACCATTCGCCGCTTCACGCAGCCGGCGGAGAAGATTTTCAATCTCCTCCCGACCGATGTGGGTCGCAGCTTCGGCGGCATCCGGCACAATCTCGACCTGCCGGGCCTCGAGCTTTTGCTCGCGGAAGTCGTCGACACCGTGAACCTGCGCGAGCAGGAGGTGCGCGATAAGGACGGGCACTGGTACGCGCTCCGCGCGCGGCCTTACCTGACCTTCGACAACAAAGTCGACGGCGTGGTCCTCGTGCTCAGCGACATCGACGTGCTCAAGCGCAGCGAGCAGGAAATTACCCTGGCGCGCGATTACGCCGAAGCCACCCTGCGGACCACGCCGGTGCCGTTCCTCGTCCTGCGCGCCGACTTGCGGGTGAACTCAGCGAGCGAAGCCTTTTACACCAACTTCCAGGTCGATCCTGCGGAGACCGAAGGCCGCTTGATTTATGAGATCGGCAACGGCCAGTGGAATATCCCCAAGCTGCGCGAGCTGCTCGAAGAGATCATCCCGCAAAAAAATGTCTTCAACGGCTTCGAGGTCACGCACACCTTTGCCCGCATCGGAGCGCGCACCATGCTGCTGAACGCCCGCCGGGTGGACAATGCCGAGGGTGTGCCCGCGCGCATCCTCCTCGCGATCGAAGACATCACGGAACGGATCGAGGCCCAGGCGATCGTGCGCTCTTCGCAAGCGCATTCCCTCGAATCAGCGGAGCGCTTCCGCTTCATGGCCGAGTCCATGCCGCAAAAGATTTTCACCGCCCTGCCCGACGGCGCGGTCGATTATTTTAACCAGCAATGGATGGAGTTCACCGGACTTTCCTTCGAGGAAATTCGCGGTTGGGGTTGGAAACAATTCATTCATCCCGACGACGTGGAGGAGACGGTGCGCCGCTGGTCCCACGCGGTCGCGAGCGGCGAATATTTTGAAATGGAAATCCGTTTCCGCCGGCACGACGGTGTCTATCGGTGGCACTTGTCTCGCGCCCACGCCATGCGCGATGCCGGCGGTCAGGTGCGGATGTGGACCGGCTCGAACACCGACATCGAAGAAGTGCGTCAGGCGGCGGAGCGCTTCCGCTTCCTCGCCGAGTCGATGCCGCAAAAGATTTTCACCGCGAAAGCGAACGGCGAGATCGATTATTTCAACCGGCAATGGATGGAGTTCACCGGGCTTTCCTTCGAGCACATTCGCGATTGGGGCTGGGTGCAATTCATCCATCCCGACGACGTGGAGGAAAACATCCGGCGCTGGCAGCATTCCGTCGACACGTGCGAACCCTTCTACATGGAGCATCGCGTGCTGCGGATGAGCGGCGAGTATCGATGGCATGCCAGCCGCGCGGTTCCGAGGCTCGATGCCTAGGGCAGGACCTTGATGTGGATCGGCTCGAATACCGACATCGAAGATCTTCGCCAGGCGAAGGATCGGGCCGAGTTCGCCTCGCACGCCAAGGATGAATTTCTCGCCGCGCTCTCGCACGAACTGCGCACCCCGCTCACGCCCGTGCTCATGTCCGCCGCCGCACTCCAGCAGGACGAGCGGCTGCCCGAGGATGTGCGCGA
>JBPCRH010000212.1:0-2757 GCA_050997075.1 Chthoniobacterales bacterium | reverse complement strand
AACGATCAGGATTACCTCAAGGCGCACGCCGTCGTCGGGCTGCAAAAACCCTACGCCTACAACGGAGCGTTGACCGCCAACCTCGCGGATCTCTCGGCCTTCGAGCCGCTCCTCTCCACGCCGGAGAAGAAAACGCCGCTGGCCGGTTCGCTGGTGGTGAATTGGAAAGGCGAAGGCACCGCCGCCACTCTCGAAAACAACATCGGCGATCTCAACCTCAAGCTCGAGCGCGGCCGCTACGCCGAGCTCCAGAATTTGCAGGCGAAGGTCGAGGCCCATTACACCCGCCAGGAACTAAATGTGCCGATCATTTTCTTCGGCAGCGACCAGCTCGATTTCAACGCCAGCCTCATGGCGAAAGGCGAGACGCTCGAAATCAGTAAAATCCAGATCGACCAAGGGAAGGCGAAATACGCCACCGGTTACGTCGCCCTGCCCTTCATCTGGAGCAACCTTGGGACCGCGCAGAAGACCTTTCCGCCGCACGGAAAGGTGACGATCAATTTCCAGTCGGAGAATCTCGATCTCGCCGCGCTTTTCAAAAATCTCGGGAAAGAGCCGCCGGTCGCGGGTTCGCTCAACCTGAAGTTTAATGCCGAGGGCCCGCTCGATCAGCTCGGAGCCGATCTCGCGCTCAAGCTTCAGAATGTCCGCGCCGATGCCGCGAAGCAGTTGAAGCCCACCGACCTCGATCTTGCGCTCCATCTCCGCAACAACGAGCTGAAGCTCGACGGCAAAATCCAGCAGCCGCTGATCCAGCCGGTGCAGATGACCGCGCAGTTGCCGCTCAATCTTTCACGGCTGATCGCGGACCGGAAACTCGACGAGCAAACGCCGGTGCAGGCGAAGGTGCAGATGCCGCGGAGCTCGATCAATTTCGTGCGCGAATTCGTGCCCGCGCTCCGCCAGCTCGACGGCTCCGCGGCGATCGACGTCGCCGTCGGCGGCACGATCGCGAAGCCCGCCGTGAGTGGCTCGGCCGACATGAATATCAATGTCGCCCGCTTCGAAAATTCGACTCTCCCCGCGCTCACGAACTTCCGGGCGCTCCTGAATTTTCGCGAGAACGTCCTCCGCTTCGATCGCTTCGGCGGCGACCTCGCAGGTGGGCCGTTTACGGTCGCGGGGAGCATTCGTTTCCCGAAGCTGACCGAGCCGACCTTCGATCTCCGTCTCGAGGCGAAGAGCGTCCTCGTCGCCCGCAACGACAACCTGACCGCGCGCGTCGATGCCGACATCAAGGTCGTCGGCCCGCTCCAGAGCGCGAGCGTGAGCGGCCAGGTCCTGACCACGAACAGCCGCTTCTTTAAGAACATCGACATCATTCCGATCAGTCTTCCCGGTCGACCGGCGCCGCTGCCCGATCCGCCTTCTGCGGCGCCTGCGCTGACCTTCCCGAATCCACCGCTGCGCGACTGGAAATTCGACGTCACCGTGAAAAGCAAAGAGCCGTTCCTGATCCGCGGAAACCTCGCGGCCGGGGCCGCGAACATCGACATGCGCCTGGCCGGCACCGGACTGCATCCGCAGTTGCAGGGTCAGGTGCGGCTGGAGAATTTCCAAGCCACCCTGCCCTTCAGCACACTCACGATCAGTCTCGGATTTCTCTATTTCGATCCGGACGATCCATTGAACCCGCGGATCGAACTCCAGGGCACCTCGCTCATCCAGGATTACACCATCCACGTCTATATCTACGGCACGGCAAACTCGCCCCAGGCGCTCTTCAGCAGTGAGCCGCCGCTCCCGCAGGAGGACATCATCTCGCTCCTCGCCACCGGCGTGACCCGGCAGAGTCTTTCCGGCAGCAACGTCCTCGCGAGCCGGGCGCTCCTCCTGCTCGGGAAGGAGCTTTACCGGAAGGTTTTCAAGAAGGGGAGCAACGACGCGCCGCAGAGCGACTCGATCTTTAATCGTCTCAGCGTGGAATACAGCGGCGCCGATCCGCGGACCGGAGAGCAGACGGCGACGGCGAAATACAAGGTGAGCGACCGGGTGGTTTTGATTGGCGACATCGGGGTGGCCGGGGGTTTCCGCGGGCTGGTCAAGTACGTGATCCGCTTCCGTTAAAATGAAAAGGCTTCTCCTCATCATCCTAAGCCTTTGCCTAACGAGTGGAGGACTGCGCGGTCAGACGGCGGTTAAACTCCCGGAGCAGGAACGCAAGGATCAGGCGAAAAAAGCGGTTTCCAAAGAGCAGGAAAAAATTGCGCAGGAAGCACCGGTCGAAATCCGCGGGAACCAGGCGTTCGACGAGAAAATCCTCCGCTCGCAGTTGAAGGAGCAGCTCACCTTCATCGCCCAGAATGGACTCACGAGTGCGCGCGCCGACGACGCGGCCTTCTTCCTCGAGCTCTATTACAAAAACCGTGGTTACGCCAAGGTGAACGTGCGCTACTCGATCGTCGGCGGAAATCGCCTGCGGCTCGACATCACCGAGGGACCGCTCGTTCACCTGAGCAAGGTGCAGTTTGTCGGGAATCGTCAGCTTCCGACGGAGAAGCTTTTTGAGTATGCGGTGAGCCCGACGCGCGGGAGCGACCCCGCCGGCAAAGGGCTCCTTCCGTTTGTTCCGGGGAACCTCCAGGAAGGTGCGGACCTCGTGCAGCGTTACTACGTCTCGGAAGGTTTTGTCGAAGCGGTGGTCGAGCCGCCGACCTTTCAATATCTCGCGCCCGACCTCGTCCGCACGACCATCGTCATCCACGAAGGGCGGAAGTATTTCTTCGGTAATGTAAATTTTGTCGGGCCGACCAT
>JBPCRH010000211.1:0-4748 GCA_050997075.1 Chthoniobacterales bacterium | reverse complement strand
GAAATACTTCTGTGCACCGAGATAGTTACCGGGAGTGTTTTGCGTCTTCAGGGTGTAAGTCAGACCGCGCAGGTAAGAGTCGTAGGCTTCCGGGTTATCCGTAGGTCTTGCAGCCATGACTTCCGCTTCTCGTCCGGTCAGGTGCGCCCTGAGCTTGTCTGCAATGGCTTTGGCTACCTCTGACTCGACGCCAAAGATATCGGTCAGTTTGCGATCAAAGGTCTCCGCCCAGAGATGCGAGTCATCGGTGGCGCGGATTAACTGCACATTCACCCGCACCTGATTCCCTTGCTTCTGCACACTGCCTTCGAGGATATGAGCAACGCCGAGCTGGCGGGCGATCTCGGGCAGGTTATCCGGCGTGCTTTGATAATTCTGGGTCGAAGTCTGCGCGATCACTTTCAGGTCGGCGACCTTGGCGAGCCGGGTCAGAATCTCCGCCTGGATGCCCTCAGCAAAATAGGCGTTCGCCTTTTCTTCGCTCAGGTTTTCGAAGGGCAGGACGGCGATCGATTTGCTTTCTATCTCCGCGGCGGGGGAGCCCGGTTTTACTTCCCCGGCGCTGCGCGAGGCGTGCCGAAAATGAAAGAACATCAGCCCGGCGGCGACGGCGCCGAGGACAACCACGAGCAGAGTGAGCTTGCGGCCGGTCTTACGGACGACCTGCTGAGCGCGATCGAGTTCTTCTTCGCGCTTGATCCCTTCCGAGGTGATCTCAAACGCCCAGGCCACCGCGACGGCGACGGGAAAGCCGATGACCGCAGCAAGGACGACCAAACGAACGGCCCAATTCGGGATGTCGAAAAAAGGAAAGACCTGCGTCGCGACTTGAATCAACAGCCAGCCGACGACGACATAGGCCACGGCCACGTTGTAAACGCGGCGCCGTTTCAGTTCGGCGAGGAAGGCCTTGTAGTCCACCGGTTCTGCGTCGGCGAAGAGTGACCAGTTTACTACCTCAGTGTCGAACTAATTCGCCTTCGCTGCCGCCAGTTGCTGGAAACGCGGATCGTTCCGGAGCGGATCGAACATGGGATCGAGCCGGAGGAGCGCGCGAGTGAGCGGCGCCTGCCCCCCGCCGAGCGGCCCCTCATAAGGCACCGCGAGTAATTTCTGCAAAGCCGCGATCGCTCGATCAGGCTCGCCGACCTGGGCCGCCACCCGCGCGAGGATCTCTATCGGTGCCGGCCCATCAAACGCGTCGCGTTCGATCGGCATCGCCGCCATCGCTCGCTCCGAAAGAGCGAGGGCAGCGGCCTTGTCCTGGAGGCCCATCTCGGTCAGAGCCAAATCATAGAGAAGGTTGTAATTCTCCGGCTGCTCCTTGAGGAACGGCTCCAGCTCAGAGCGCGCGGTCCGCCAGCTCTCCTGCGCCGCCTCTTTTTCACCCGCCACATCCTGCGCCCAGCCTAACCAAAAGCGAAGCTCACCGGTAAAGTAACCCCAGGCGGGATCGGGCTTGGCGAGTAACTCTTGCAGTCGCGGAATCACCGGCGCGGGACGACGCTCCAGGATCGCCTGATAGACCTGGGTGTATAAGACATTCGAATCGTCGGCGGGCGGATGCAGCGGAGCGAGCAGAGCGGAGGCGCGGGGCAAGTCACCCTCGGCTTGAGCAATGGCTGCTTCCATCGCCAGCGTGTCCATGTCCTCCGGAGTAATCTTGAGGATCTGCTCGAACTTCCCTAACGCTTCCGGAAAGCGCCGGAGCGCGACGCAGGATTGCCCGTGTTGGCCGAGGACGTAAACGTTCCGCGGATCCAGCCGTTCGGCTTCGTCGAAATATGAAATACTCCGATCCCACTGACCTTGTCTCCGGGTGACGTAAGCGAGCGATTCGGGAATGCGGCTGCTGTTCGGCAGGAGAGGACGCGCGCGCTCAAAGTAACTCACCGCCGTCGCGTAGTCTTTGAGACAGGCATAGTAATAGTAACCTTGGGCGTGCAAGGCCTCGCCCAGGTCCGGCTCGAGCGCGAGCGCGAGCGCGGTCGCCGACGCCTCCCGAGCCTCCTCGCGCAGGGCCGTCGTCGGCTGCAAGGTTTGGGTCAGGTAACCCCGCGCATCGACGAAGGAGAGAAGCGTCCAGGCAAGGGCGAACTTCGGATCGAGCTGGACTGCTTCCCGGAGATGCTTTTGCGCACCCCGAGAGTTAGCGGCTGAGTTAGCTGTCTTAAGGTTAAACGCGAGGCCACGGAGATAGGCATCGTAGGCTTCTGGATTGTCCGTTGGCCGCGCCGCGATCACCTTCTGTTCCCGGCCGGTCAGTCTGGCCTGTAACTGGTCGGCGATAGCGATCGCCACCTCACTCTCGACCGAAAAGACGTCGTTCAGACTGCGATCGTAGCTGTCCGCCCAGATGTAGGAGTTATCGGCCGCTTCGATTAGCTGGACATTAATGCGCGCGCGCCCCCCAACTTTCTGCACGCTCCCTTCCAGGATGTGGGCGACGCCCAGTTGCCGGGCAATTTCGGAGAGATTGGTCGGGGTGCTTTGATAATGCTGGGTCGAGGTGCGCGAGATGACCTTGAGATCCGCGATCTTGGAAAGACGAGTCAGGATTTCGTCCTGGCTGCCATCGGCGAAATAAGCATTCGCCTTTTCCGCGCTCAGGTTCGCAAAGGGAAGCACGGCGATCGACTTACTCTCAATCTCCGCGGACCGAGCCGAAGATGCCTTCGAAACGACGGCAGGCCGGGAATGCACGAAGCGATAAGCCATCAAACCGCCAGCCATCATCCCCGCCAGCACGACGAGCAGAGTTAGCTTGCGCCCGTTCTTATCTGCGAATGGCCGCGGCCGATCGGTTTCCCCTGCGCGTTTGACTCCGTCCGGGGTGATCTCAAAAGCCCAGGCAAGCAGAAGCGCGATCGGAAACCCGCCGAGCACTAAAATTACAACCAGACGAACGGCCCAGTTGGGAATCTGGAAAAAGGGAAAGACCTGGGTGGCGACCTGAATCACCAGCCAGCCGACCACGGCGTAGGCGGCCCCGACCGCATAGACATGGCGTCGTTGCAGTTCCGCGAAGAAGCCCTTTGGGATCACGCGTCGGTTGTGCCACAGGCGCCGGCCGCGAAGCCAGCTCTTGTTCGTTAGGCGGTCGCGCTGCCGGCGTCCGGGCTGCCGAACTGGATTCCCTGCGCGAGCGGGAGTTCGCTCGAGAAGTTGATCGTGTTCGTCTGCCGCCGCATGTAGCTCTTCCAGGAATCGCTCCCGCTCTCACGGCCACCGCCGGTGTTTTTCTCGCCGCCGAAAGCGCCGCCGATTTCCGCGCCGCTCGTGCCTGCGTTGACGTTGGCGATGCCGCAGTCACTCCCGACCGCGCTAACGAACTTCTCCGCTTCGCGCATGTCGTTGGTGAAAATCGAGGAACTCAAGCCCTGGGAAACGCTGTTGTGCATCGCGAGCGCTTCATCGAAGTCGCGATAGGTCATGAGATAAAGGAGCGGCCCGAAGGTCTCGTGCTGGACGATTTTGAAATCGGGTTTCGCGCGCACTAAACACGGCGTCATGTAGCAGCCGCCAGCGAACTTCTCACCCTCCAGTTTTTCGCCGCCGTAGAGCACTTCGCCGCCTTCTTCCTTCGCCTTCGCGATCGATTGCTCGACGTTTTTTACTGCCTCAGGATCGATCAGCGGACCCATCAAAGTCTCGCGCTCGGTCGGGCTGCCGATCTTCACGCTCCGATAAGCGCGGAGGAGCGACTCCTCGACTTCCTGCGCGACGGATTCGTGCATAATCACCCGTCGGGTCGAGGTGCAGCGCTGGCCGGCAGTACCGACTGAGCCGAAGAAAATCGCGCTCGTCGCCATCTTCAGGTCGGCGGTTGGCGTCACGAGGAGCGCGTTGTTGCCGCCGAGTTCCATAATGGTTTTGCCGAGGCGACCGTGGACCGTCTTCGCTACGTCGAAACCCATCCGGGTCGAGCCGGTCGCGGAGATGAGCGGGATGCGTGCGTCCGCGGCCATGCGCTGGCCTAACGAAGGGCCATCGCCGATGACGAGACCAAAAATCGCCGGATCGACGCCGGTGTCGCGGCAAACCCGTTCCGCGATTTTGATCACCGCGATCGCGGTCAGCGGCGTTTTTTCCGAAGGTTTCCAGACCGTGGCATCGCCACAAACCGCGGCGAGGGCCGCGTTCCACGCCCAGACGGCGACGGGAAAGTTAAATGCGGAAATGACTCCGACGATGCCTAACGGATGCCATTGCTCCATAAGCCGGTGGTTCGGCCGTTCCGATTGAATCGTGAGGCCGTAAAGCATGCGCGACTGGCCGACCGCGAAGTCGCAGATGTCGATCATCTCCTGCACTTCGCCCTCGCCTTCGGCGATGATTTTGCCGGCTTCGAGCGAGACGAGGAGGCCGAGTTCGTGCTTCTGCGCACGGAGCGCGTTGCCGAGCTGGCGGACGGTTTCACCGCGAACCGGCGCGGGGACGGTGCGCCATTTCTGGAAAGCCTCCTGCGCGCGCGTGATCGTCTTTTCGTAGTCTTCGGGTGAGGCCGTGCGGACCTTGCCGAGTAACTCGCCATCGACCGGCGAGTATTTTTCGATGACGGTGCCGCCGCCACTCCATTCGCCGGAAAAGGCGCCGGGGTTTTCTACTTCGAGTCCGAGTGTTTTAAGAAGGTCTTGCATCAGATTTTTCGGGGAGTGCACGCGCCCCCCCATGCTGGTTTCGTCGCTCTCTCCCAACACAGATTGCAAGGCCTCAACGGGGAAGGCGCCCTTCTCAGCCGACAAGGG
>JBPCRH010000195.1:0-2583 GCA_050997075.1 Chthoniobacterales bacterium | reverse complement strand
CGGTTATCACGCGCGGACGTTTGGCTACCTGCTCGATGAACTCGTGCGGCGGATTGACGGCCGCGCGCTCGGCGTTTACTGGCGCGAAGTTTTCGCGGAGCCGCTCGCGCTGGACCTCTGGATCGGTCTCCCCGCGGAACTGAATCGGCGCGTCGCCCCGATCTACGCGGCGAAAGCCGGCGGTGTCGCGGAGCCGGCGGAATTTTACCGGGCGCTCGCAACTCCCGGCACCCTCCCGCGCCAGGTCTTCAGCTCGCCCCGCGGGTTGGGCGCAGTCAGCGCGATGAACACGCCGGAGAATCGCGCGCGGTCGCTGGTGTCGTTAGGCGGAATCGGCAGCGCCCACGCGCTCGCGAAATTCTACGCGCTGCTCGCGCACGGCGGGGAGCTGGAGGGCCGGCGCTTTTTCACCGCCGCGACCCTGGCCCAGATGACGACCACGCTCGCCGGCGGAGTCGATCGCGTATTTGGCATTCCGACCGCCTTCTCCGCCGGCTTCATGCAAGACGCGCCGGAAAGTGCCCCCCGGCTCTTCGGTCCGTCGCCGGGCGCATTTGGTCATCCCGGCGCCGGCGGGAGCAACGCCTTCGCCGATCCCGCGCACGACCTCGCCTTCGCCTACGTCATGAACCAGATGACGCTGAGTCTATTGCCTAACGAGAAGTCGCGACGCCTGGTCGACGAAATCTACCGCACCCTGGGCGCGCGTTGACAGCCGGGAACGGAGCTGCCATACAGGCGCGCGCCGTTCCATACCGCTCGCGTGAAGACCGATTACACCGCCGTTGGGTTTGAGAAAATCGACCGCGACCTCGCGTTCCTGAGCGAATGCTTCCGCGAAGTGTTGGTGGAACTGGGCGAACCGGAGCTGGCCGCGCGGCTCCCGTGGATCGCCGACCCGCCTAACGAACTCCCGGCGAGCTATCCGCCGCGGATGGGCCAGGCTTTTTCCATCGCCTTCCAGCTCCTCAACCTGGTCGAGGAAAACGTCGCCGCGCGGATGCGGCGGATGCGCGAGACGGAGCTGGGCCTTTCCTTCGAGCCGGGACTATGGGGTCACCATTTCCGTCGGCTCAAGGAAATCGGCGTGCCGGAAAACGAGATCGCGCAGGCGGTCGGCGCCATCCGGGTGGAACCGGTCCTGACCGCGCACCCGACCGAGGCGAAACGCGCGACCGTGCTTGAGCAGTTGCGCGCGCTCTACCTCCTGCTCCTGAAGCGCGAGGACCCGCTGGCCACGCCCCGCGAGCAGGAGGCTCTGCGCGAGGAAATCAAAGGCGCGCTCGAGCGGCTCTGGCGCACCGGGGAGATCGCGCGCCACAAGCCGTCCGTCGATGAGGAGCGGCGGAACACGATCTATTATCTGCGCGAAGTTTTCCCCGAGGTCCTGGTGCAACTCGACGAGCGGCTCGCCCAATCGTGGCGCGATGCGGGTTTCGATCCGCACTGGTTCGCGGAGCCGCACCGGCAACCGGCCCTGCGCTTCGGGACCTGGGTCGGCGGCGATCGCGACGGGCATCCGTTGGTCACGGCGGAGGTGACGCACGAGACCCTGGTGGGCTTGCGGGTGAGCGCGCTGCGCTCTTTCCATCACAAGCTCGACCGCACGCTCGATCGCCTGAGCCTTGCGCAATCGGTTCATCGCGTGCCGGAGGAATTGCGGGCGGCGATTGCGGCGGGCGCGGCGCAGCTCGGCGCGGCCGCGATGGCGGAGATCCAGGTCCGCTCCTCGGACGAGCCGTGGCGTCAGTTCGTTAGGCTGATGCAGGAGCGGATTCCAATGAAACGTTCCGCTGAAGGAGCCGCGGAGCTGCATCAGGCGCCGGGCCGTTACGGCCGGGCGCACGAAGCGATGGCGGATCTGGAAATCCTCCGGCGCTCGCTGGAAGCGGTCGGCGCGGTGCGGATCGCGCGCGCGGAAATCCTGCCGGTGATGCGGCACCTCGAGGTTTTCGGGTTTCACTCCGCCACGCTCGACCTGCGGCAGAACAGCGCCTTCCACGAAAAAGCCCTGGTGCAGATGATGAACCGGGCCGGTCTGCCTAACGACGCCTACGCCGGCTGGGAGGAAGCGGAACGACTGGAATTTCTCGCGCGCGAGCTCGGCTCGCCCCGGCCTTTTCTGCTCCCCGGAGTGTCGGCCGGAGCGGAGGCGGACGCGGTGCTCGATTCCTACCGCGTGCTCACTCGACATCGCGCGGAATTTGGCGGCGAGGGCTTGGGGGCGTTGATCGTGAGCATGACGCGCAGTTTTTCCGATCTGCTCATGATTTATCTCTTCGCGCGAGAAGCCGGCCTGCTCGAAGCGACCGCGGCGGGTCTCGTCTGCGTGTTGCCGGTCGTGCCGCTCTTCGAGACGACGGAAGATCTCGAGCGCAGCCCGGAGTTGATGCGGAAATTTCTCGAGCACCCGATCACGCGGCCGAGCCTCGAATACCAAAAGCAATTGCGGACCCGGCCAAGTAGCCGCGATCCGCGACCGGTGCAGCAGATCATGGTCGGCTAGAGCGACAGCAATAAAGAAGGCGGCATCATCGCCAGTCAGTGGTCGCTCCAGATCGCGCAGGAAGCGCTGACCGAGAT
>JBPCRH010000132.1:0-2560 GCA_050997075.1 Chthoniobacterales bacterium | reverse complement strand
CGAAGTCGCGCTGCAGTTCGTCCATCAGCCCCGCGCTCCGTCCCATGCGGAGCGCTTCAAGTTTGTCAGCGTCAGGGACAGTGATGACGGCGGCCGATGCGCCGTCGAGTTTTTGCGCGACGTATTTTTCCATCGCAATGATGAGCCGATTTAGATCCGTCTCGATCGCGTCCGGCGTTTCGCGGAAGAGCCGCGCCGCTTCCGCGACAAAAGTTTTGCGCGAGCGACTGAGATAAAAATCAACGGTGTCGATGTGGAAGCGCGAGCCGCTCGGCTCATCGCTCACGGCTTTGATTGTCGCCTTCAAGCGCGAAGCGCTCGGTTTCTCAATTGCGCAGAGTTCGTAGGTTCTGCCGCTGATCGAGAGCGTGAAGCCGTCAGCGCCGAGCGTGATCTTTTCTTCTCCAGCCGTCGTCTCGTGAGGCGAAGTTTCTGACGGCTGGGGAAGAAGAGTTCGAAAGTCCGCCGCCGTGCGTGAGAGGAAAAAATCATTCGCATCCTTCACGCCTTCGGGCCACGTCACGCGATGCACGGTCGGCACCAGGCCCGCGAGCTTCGCGGCCAGCGCATCCGCGGCCACCTGGCCGCGCGCGTCGCGGTCGAGCGCGAGGATGATTTCCGTCACGCCATTTTGCCTAACGAGTGCTTCGTGCTCGCTCGTCCATCCATCCTTGCCGTAAAGACTGATCACGTTGTGCAGGCTGGCGCTCCACAAGCTCATCGCATCGAAGATCGATTCGACCAGGATCAACGATTGATTCGTTTTCGCGGCGGTGAAGTTGAAGACGCCGCGCCGCTCACCCTTCAAGTAAATGTGCTTCGGCTCTTCATTCGTTGGGCGACGGCCGTAAAGGCCGGCGACGTTACCAGTCGCGTCGAAGATCGGCACCACGACGCGGCCGTAAAAGATTTCGTTGCCGCGCGCGTTCAGGATCCCGATCGCCTGGAGTTGCTCGATCAACTCGCCCGACTTCGGGAGCGCGTTGCGCATCGAGCCGTTGCAATAACCAACCGAAAAAGTTTCCAGCATTGCGGGATCATCCAGCCGGCGCGATTTCAAGTACTCGAGTCCCGCGCGATCCTTGAAGAGCGTCTTCGCGTAAAAGGCGACGACGCGAGCGAGCAGTTTTGCGCGCGTCGCTTCATCGATCGCGAGAGATTTCTTTTCTCCCGCCGTCGGCGCCGACGCGACGGCGGGCAAGTTCGAACCGCGTTGCACGCCGGGGATTGAAGCGCACAGCTTCAAAGCCGCCTCGCGTTCGGTCAGACTTTCTTTCCGCGCCACGAACTGGATCACGTTCCCGGCCGCGCCGCAGACCGGGCAACGAAACAGCCCTTTGCTCTGCGTGACGCGCAAACTCGGCCGCGTGTCCTCATGAAAGGGGCACAGGCCAACGTGATCATTGCCCTCGCGCTTCAGCGCGATGCCGCAGGCTTCGATCACCGCCACGATGTCGGTCGTCGCTTTGATCCGCGCGAAGTCAGTTCTCATAAAACCCGTCAAGCCCGACTTGAAGTTTTTTGCTCTTGCTTAACCATGCGAACTGTATCTAGGTTTACTTGGTATTAGATGCAAGCGCAATCAGTAATTCAAGGGAACGCCGGTTATACTGGCGACATGGCAGGACGACCCACCACCAAAACCGCCCCGGCTTTCGGCCAGCGTCTCGCCGCGCTACGCAAGCAGCGGGGCTGGACCCAAAGCGAGCTGGCCGAGCGTCTCGGCACCACCGTCAAGATGGTGACCTATTACGAACGCGAAGCGCACAACCCCACCCACAAGACCATCGACGCCATCGCCAAAGTCTTTCGCGTTTCCGCCGCAGAGTTGATGGGCCAGAGCAATCTCAAAAGCAACGGGCACAAGCCCGGCCCGCCTTCACGCCTCCAGCAATTGACCCACCGACTTTCTTCGCTGCCGCGCCCAAAACAAAAACTCGTCATCGAGATGCTCGAAGGCGTTCTGCAAAAAAGCGGCAGCTAATTTCTTTTCCCTAGCCGTTCGTTAGGCAACGCAGCTCGAGACGATTCGAACTGCGTTGCGTGGAGTGTCGTCTCGTTAGAGACGTTTTCCTTTTTCTCTTTCTGGCCTGGCCTTTGTTCGCGGGGGCCTGAGCGAGGCGTTAGCCGAGCGCGTGCGCAGCCGAGCGTTAGCGATTGGCGGAGCACCAGGCCAGGGCGGGCGGGGGCCACGTGGCGGCGCAGAGACAGCGTTAGCTGACGCTGCGTTCCGCACGGCCACGCCCGCCCGCCCCGCGACTCATCAAGACTCGTTAGGCATTCGTTAGGCACTAACGCTTCCTCTCTTCTTTTTCCCCCAGCCGTCAGGCTGGCAACACGAGCGCGACAGCGCGAAGCTCTTCCTCTTCGGCCCTCCTGCGCCGCCGCCTTCTCTTGGGTCTTTTCCCCCGGAGCCCTCTGGCGCGCCGGCTGCCCCCACTAGATCATACAATGCGCGGTGAGGTAAACGTGGCGGAGGCGAGGAACGAACCGCAGCGCACCGCCTCTGCCGGAGGCCTCCTTTGGAGAGCGGCAGAAGACACGAGCCGCGTTAGACGCG
>JBPCRH010000169.1:0-2777 GCA_050997075.1 Chthoniobacterales bacterium | reverse complement strand
CTGTCGCCGGGGGGGCGAGGTCTTTGATTCTGTCCTTGATTTTGTGGACGAAGTTGGTGGCGCCGGCGCCGTTCACGACCCGGTGATCGAAGGTGAGGGAGAGCGTGATCATCTCGACGCTTTGCGGTTGCTTTCCGTTAGGCAAAAGTTCGTGGTGGGCGGAGCCAACGAAGAGCGTCCCGACGGAAGGCGGGACCACGATCGGCGCGGCGGCGCGGACGCCGAAAGCGCCGAGGCTGCTGATGACGAGCGACGCGTTCATCGCGTCGACCCGGCCGCCGCGCGTGGCGGCGACGGCTTCGGTGTAACGCTTGACGAATTCCGGCCAGTCGAGCGCGTTCGCTTTTGTGATCACGGCGGTCGCAAGGCGGTCGTCGTCGAGGGAGACAGCGACGCCGAGATCGAAATCCTCCTGGCCGATAATGCGGTCGTCGTCGAGCATAAGACTGCGGAACGCGGCGTGTTTCTCCATCGCGCGCACGACCGCCCAGGCGATCATGACGGAAGGTGAGGGGGCATCTTTGCCGCCCTCTTTTTTTGCTGCTTCACGGGCCGCGCGGATGGAATCCCAGCGGGCATCGATCTGGAGATTGGCCGGCACGACGCGGCTCAGTTTGCGCGTGATCGTGGCGGAGAGCGCCGGCATGCGGGTCGCGCTTGCGGGTTTAACTGTAGCGGCGGGAAGAACCGGTTCCGTTTCGACCGAGACCTCGGTCGCTTCTTCGATTTGCTCGGCCCAGTCGTCGCCGCCTTCGGCGAGGATGGTGCCGATTTCCTGGCCGATCTCGACCGTGTCGTCGACCGCGGTTTTCCATGCGCCCATGGTGCCGGCGAAGGAGCTTTCGATCGGGTAGACGGCCTTGTCGGTTTCGACTTCGCAGAGCGCGTCGTCGAGCGCGATGGTGTCGCCCGGCTTTTTCAGGAGCGCGACCACTTTGGCTGAGCGAATGCCTTCGCCCATGATCTGGACGACGATTTTTTGCTTGGCAGATGCTGCGGTTGTAGCCCGGGGCGGTGACCCCGGTTTCTTCGCAGGTGCAGTCGTTAGGCGGCCGGGGTCAGCGCCCCCGGCTACAGCGACGGCTCGCTCGCGATTCACCGCGACCGAGTCCTCGATTGCTTTAACGATGCGCTCGACGTCGGGGAGCGCGGCGTACTCGTAGATCGGGTTGTAGCCGATCATGACGTTGCCTTTACTGACCAAAATCGGCGCACTGACCATCGCGTCCCAAATCTCCGCCTGGCCGGTGACGTGGGAGATGATCATTTGGCCGACGCTGCAATTTTCAGTGTCTTCCTGCACGACGATGAGCCGGCCGGTCTTGCGCACGGAGTCCTCGATCGTCGCGCGATCCCAGGGCGCGATGGAACGCAGATCGATCAGCTCGACGCTGACCCGGTCGCCCAGTTTCGCCAGCGCCTCGATCGATTTCTCCATCGTGTTGCCCCAGGCGACGACGGTGACATCGGAGCCGGCGCGATGGAGGCGCGCTTTGCCTAACGACACCGCACGGATCGGTTCCGCGCTTTCGTGTTCCGCCCAAAGCAGGTGCTTCGGGATGAGGATGAAGGTCGGGTCTTCGCAATGCATCGCGGTCCAGAGGAGGCCAGCGGCGTCGGCGGGATTGCTCGGGATGGCGATGTTGAGGCCGGGGTAATGGGCGAGCGGCGCTTCATTCGCCTGGCTGTGCCAGATGCTGCCGCCGGGGAGGTAGGCGCCGTAGGGCGCGTAGAGCACGACCGGGCAAGTCCAGGTGCCAAAGGAGCGCCAGCGCAAGGTCGAGAGATTGGTCGCGAGCTGGTTCCAGCCCGGGTAGATGAAATCGACGAACTGGAGCTCGAAGACCGGGCGCTTGCCGTAGGAGGCGAGGCCGCAGGCGACGCCGAGAATAGTCGATTCGGCGAGTGGGGAATTGAAAACCTGATCGGGAAATTCGGTCGAGAGCTTTTGGGTCAACCGGAAGACGCCGCCTTTTGGGTCCTCAATGTCTTCACCGAAAATAATCCGATCGGGGCTTTTCGTTAGGCCAGCGCGGAGGGTCTGATTGACGACGTCGCCGATGCGGTATTTGCCGGCGGGCAGGACTTCGTCGTCGAGCTCAGGCAGGGGCGCGGTCACCTGCACGGAAAGTTCGTCCGCGGTCGGATCCTGTTCGCGCTCGGCGTCGACGAATTCCTGGCGAATCCGCTCCTTGATCTCGAGGTCGAGCTTCTCGTAGGCGGCTTCGGTCACGTCGCCCTCGGCGATCAGGCGCTCTTTCCATTTCGTGAGGGGATCGCCTTGCGCGAGCGCCTCGATCTCGGCGGCGCTGCGATACAACTTGTGATCGTCCGAGCTCGTGTGGCTGGAGAGCCGCTCCATTTTCACCCAGAAAAAGACCGGGCCTTGGCCCGCGCGCAGGTCGGCAATCGCTTTTTGCCCGGCCGCGTAAACCGCGCCGACGTCGCTGCCATCGATCTGTTGCCAGTCGTTCGGCTGGAGAACGTCGAGCGCGAGCGGATTGATTTTGCGGGTCGGGCTGCTGATGCCGTAAGCGTTGTCTTCGACCACGAAAAGCACGGGGAGCGTGCGTTCTTTCGCGAAGGCCACGGCCTCGTAGAAATCGCCTTGGCGCGTGGCGGCGTCGCCGATCGTGGCAACGACGAAGTTCTTTTTGCCGTCGAGTTTAATGCCCCAGGCGATGCCGCAGGCGGGGAGCAATTGCGCGCCGGTCGGGGTGGGGACGCTCCAGATGTTGCGCGCGGCGTAGCTGTAGTGCGAGGGCATTTGCCGGCCG
>JBPCRH010000091.1:0-2838 GCA_050997075.1 Chthoniobacterales bacterium | reverse complement strand
GAAAGAGCTCTTCGCGCCCGCGCTCGGCGCCAAATCCGCCGCGTGATCGAAGAGCAATTCGTCATCCTCGCGGACGAATCCGCGCACTGGCGGGTCGCGGGCCTCACGCAACTCGAGCGTCTCCGCTTGTCGTTAGGTGAAAGATCCGTCGCAGTTTGCTGGAGCCCGGAGCCGCCCCCGGCCGGCGGCCGCATTTTAAACTCGCATTTGTTTCTCCATCGGAAGGCGCTGCCGGACTTTCTCGCGGCCGCGCCTAGGATCGAATCTGACACCAGCTCCTGGGAGGAACTGGCGAACGCTTTTCAGAAGAGCTGCCCCACCGCCGCGACCTGGCGCTTCCTGCATTCGCCTAACGAGATCCCCGCCGCGGAGCGTGATTTTCTCCGCCGCATGGGGAAGCCGCAGGACGGCGTGGTCTCCCGGTTCCTGAACCGTCCCCTCACCCGCCCGCTCACCCGCTTCGTCCTCAAGTTCCCGATCACCCCGACGAACTGGACGCTCGGCATCTTCGTTCTGCCGCTGCTCACCGCGTTCTTTCTCGGGCGTGGCAGCTACTGGAGCATCGTCAGCGGCACGGCGATTTATCAGCTCTATAGCATGCTCGACGGCTGCGACGGCGAGATCGCGCGAGCCAAATTCCTTGAGTCGAAACGCGGCGGACGCATCGACGACCTGTGCGACATCTGCGGGGCGCTGCTCTTCGTCGTCGCTCTCGGCGTAGGCTTGAGTCGTTCGTTAGGCTGGTTCTACGCCGCGGAAGGAATCGCCCTCGCCGCGCTCATCGCGGTGAATGAATGGCTCCTGCACCAGCCGATCGTTGAGGCACCTGCGGTCGTCTCGGAAGCCGCCTACCCGCGTCATCGGCAACTGCTCGGGACCCTCGGGAATTCGCTCCTGGCGCGGGCTGCGCTGCAAATCACCAAACGCGATGTCGGCATTCTCCTTTTCCTGCTGCTCGCTCTCGCCGGCTTGCCGCAATGGATTCTGCACCCGTGGCTGCTCGTCACCGTCGGCACATTCAGCCTCACGATGACCAAAAAGCTTCGTGCGGCATTGTAGGGCCGGCGCTCCGCCTGCCCCGCTTCACAATCAACCGCCGGCAACCGGAGCGGTTGCTCTACAATAGACTCAGCTCAGCCGCTGTAGCCGGGGGCGCTGACCTCGGCAGGTTTTTGATCGGCGCGAAGCGGCCAGGGTCAACGCCCCCGGCTACAACCTTCGCACAGGTGTGCCTCCGCGACCGCGAGCATCTCCGGCGTATCGACGTCCTGCCACCACGCGTCGCCGATATCGATCGCGCGCGCCATTCCTTCCGCTGCCAGCGAGCGCACGCCGTCGGCGAGGCTACAATCTCCCCCACCCGCCGCGCGCGCCCGCTCCAGGTGCTCGAACAGCGCAGCGTCACAAACGAAGAGCCCGGTATCGATCGCATCGTATTCACGCAGTTCTTTCCCGAGGGTTAGAATCTCCTCGCCGTGCGTCTGCACTTTCATGGCGTCGCCCGGGTCGAAAATGGAAGCGAGCTTGCGATCGACCGCGAGATGAAGCCCGCGCGGCGGACCGCTCCGGAGCAGGATTTCGAGCAGCGCATGATCGAAGAGATGATCGCTCATCGTGAGCACGAACGGCGTCTTCACCTTCCCGGCCGCGGCCAGAACCGAGACCCCGTTCTGCTTTTTCCAATCCGGGTTCTCGATAAAGCGGATCGTTAGGCCAGGTCCCGCGAGCGGCGCGACTTCGCGCCTAACGACTTCACTCTCAAAGCCGACGATCGCATGCACGGTCTCGATCCCCGCCTGCCGGAGCGCGGCGAAGGTGTAGGAGATCAGCGGGCGTCCGAGGATCGGCACGAGCGGTTTCGGGATCGGTCGCGCCTCACTGCGCAGACGCGAGCCCAGGCCAGCCATGAGGACAACTGCGTCGGTCACCTTCACATCCGGTAATATTTTTTCAGTCCCCACAAGCGCACACCCTGCGGGATGAGCTTGAAAATAAGCGGCGCCACCGTCGCCTGGAAGGCGCCCCCGATCGTGACCCGCGCCGGCGGATGCGTCTGCCTAACGAGAAGGGCAATGCGCCGGGCGACGAGCTCTGGCGGCGGCGCGGCCTTGAGATTGTGATCGACCTGTTCCCAGACCGCTGCGAGGGCGGGATTATCGGCGTCGCGGCGCACCGCTTCATTAAACGCCGTGCGAATATCCGCCGGCTGCAGATCCACCACGTGGATGCGCGACCCGCGCAGCTCGATTTGCAGCGTCATCGTGAACGACGCGAGCGCGGCCTTGGCTGCGTTGTAGGCCCCCATGAAGGGCACCGGCAACCGCGCTGCCATCGAGGAAACATTCACGATTAGCCCGTGCCCGCGCTCCTCCATTGTGGCGAGCGCTTCCTGGCAGAGCGCGATCTGGGCGAAGACTAAAACCTGAAACTGTTCCGCAATGACTTCGGCAGAAACAGTCGCGCTCGGATCGAAGTGGCCGCTTCCGGCGTTGTTGATGACGACGTCGAAATGCCCGGCCTCCTCGAGCGCGCGCCGGAAGCTCGCGCGCGCCGCGGCGGTATCGGAGAGATCGAGCGCAACCGGATGCAGTCCGGCGAGCGCCGGCACCCGCGCGGGATCACGCGAAGTGCCCCAGACCTCGTGACCTTGCCCAACGAGAAGCTCCGCGGTCGCGCGTCCGATCCCCAAGCTCGCGCCGGTCAGAAAAATTCGCTTCTTCATGGCTGGTGAGCGTCCGATAAGTTTGTCATCCCGAGCGGAGGGGGGGGGGGGGAAAGAGGAAGCCCGGGGGGGGCGGTAAGGTTTCGCCCGAGAGTTCTCCTGCCCGCTTTCCCCCT
>JBPCRH010000164.1:0-4931 GCA_050997075.1 Chthoniobacterales bacterium | reverse complement strand
ACACTGGTCTGCGGGCACTCGTCTGCGGGCGACACGCCTGCCCCTACACCACACCGGACATCGGCCGGCGCGCGGGGCGTTGACACGACGATGGCCGTCCCTAGCTTGCGCTTCCCCAGACCGCCGTAACAAACTTACCCACTTCATGGCTACTAAAACCAAATCAACTCGCACCAAATCTGCCGCGAAATCCACCGGCAAAGCGCCGCGCTATGTCTATAACTTCGGCGACGGCAAGGCCGATGGCGACGGGAGCATGAAGCCCCTGCTGGGCGGCAAAGGGGCGAACCTCGCGGAGATGACGCGGATCGATTTGCCGGTGCCTCCGGGGTTCACGATCACGACGGAGGTCTGCACTTACTACTACGCGCACAAGAAGCAGTATCCGGCTTCGCTCCAGGCGGAGATGGAGAAGGGCATCGCGAACATGGAGCGGATCATGGGCACGAAGTTCGGCGATACAACGAAGATGCCGTTGCTCGTGGCGGTGCGCTCAGGGGCGCGCGATTCGATGCCGGGCATGATGGACACGATCCTGAATCTCGGGCTGAACGATGAGACGGTAAAAGCCCTCGTCGCGGCGACGAAGAACGAGCGGTTCGCTTGGGATTGCTACCGGCGTTTCATCCAGATGTATGGCGACGTGGTCATGGGGGTGCAGAGGCGCGAGGGCGAGGAGCACGATCCGTTCGAATCGACGATCGAGCATTACAAGGACGAGAAGCACGGCCGGCACGACCTCGATGACTCGAAGCTGGACGCGGCCGATTACCAGGAGCTGGTGAAGCGTTTCAAGAAGCTGGTGAAAGACCGGACGGGCGATGCTTTCCCGAATGATCCGTGGGACCAATTGAACGGCGCGGCGAGCGCGGTCTTCGGCTCGTGGATGAACGATCGCGCGATCGTTTACCGCCGGAAATATAACATCCCGCAGGAATGGGGCACGGCGGTGAACGTGCAGGCGATGGTCTACGGGAACACGGGCTCGAATTCCGGCTCGGGCGTGGCTTTTACGCGCAACCCGGCGAACGGCGTGAACGAGTTCTACGGCGAGTTCCTGATCGACGCGCAAGGCGAAGACGTGGTCGCGGGCGTGCGGACGCCACAGCCGGTGCTGGAGTTGAAAAAGCTCATGCCGAAGGCCTACGCGGAGCTGCTCAAGGTCCGGGCGCGGCTGGAGAAACATTTCAAGGACGTGCGGGACGTCGAGTTCACGATCCAGGATCGGAAGCTTTTCATGCTCCAGACGCGCAATGGCAAACGCACGGCCGCGGCCGCGCTCAAGTTCTCCATGGATATGTACAAGGAGAAATTGATCGACTGGAAAACTGCGGTGCTGCGAAACCCGGCCGATCAGCTCGACCAGCTTCTCGCGCCGATCTTTGACCCCGCCGAAGTGAAGAAGGCGAAGGCGATCGCGACCGGACTTCCGGCCGGTCCGGGTGCGGCTTCGGGGAAGGTTTACCTGAACGCGGATCGCGCCGCGGCGGCGGCGGAGAAGGGCGAGAAGGTGCTGCTCGTGCGCAACGAAACGAGCCCGGAAGATCTCCGCGGCATGATCGCGGCGGAGGGCATTCTCACGGCCCGGGGCGGGGTCTCCTCACATGCCGCGCTCGTCGCGCGGCAGATGGGTAAGGTCTGCATCTGCGGCGCCTCGGCGTTGCAGATCGATTACGCGAAGAAAAAGGTTAGTGCCTCGGGCAAGAGCTACAAGGAAGGCGACTACCTTTCGATCGACGGCACGACCGGCACGGTCTACGCCGGACAGATCGCGACCGCGCCGAGCGAGATCGTGACCGGCACGCTGGAGGGCGACAAAGCCGCGCAGAAAACCGAGAAGTTCAAGGCGTTCAACCAGCTCATGAAATGGTGCAACGAGCTGGCGCGCATGGAAGTGCGCTGCAACGCCGATAACCCCGAGCAGACGCGGAACGCGCTCGCCTTCGGCGCCACCGGGATCGGCCTCACCCGCACCGAGCACATGTTCTTCGAGGGTGATCGAATCGATGCGATGCGCGAGATGATTCTGGCCGATAACGTCGAGGATCGGAAAGCCGCGCTCGCGAAACTGCTGCCGTATCAACGGGAAGATTTCGTCGGAATCTTTAAGGCACTAAAAGGCTATCCGGCGACGATCCGTTTCCTCGATCCGCCTCTGCACGAATTCCTGCCGCACGAGAAGAGCGCGCAGGCCGAGCTGGCGAAAAAGATCGGCGTGACCCCGGAGAAAGTGGCGCAGCGCGTCGCGCAGCTCCACGAGTTTAACCCGATGCTCGGGCACCGCGGCTGCCGTCTGGGCATCGCGTATCCAGAGATCACGGAGATGCAGGCGCGCGCGGTTTTTGAAGCCGCGGCCATCGTCGCGAAAAAGAAGGTCAAGGTGAAACCCGAGATCATGATCCCGTTGGTCGGCTTCCGGAAAGAGCTCGAGCTTCAGGTCGAGATCGTCCATCGCGTCGCGGAGGAAGTGATGAAGGCGAAAGGGGTGAAGTTTGAATACCTCGTCGGCACGATGATCGAAGTCCCACGCGGCGCGCTGACCGCGGACGAGATCGCGGAAGTGGCGGAGTTTTTCAGCTTCGGCACGAACGATCTCACGCAGATGGCTCTCGGGATTAGCCGCGACGACATGGGGAATTTTCTCCTGCCCTATACGGAGAACGAGATTTTTAAGAAGAACCCGTTCGCGTCGCTCGATCAGACCGGCGTCGGCCAGCTCATGGAGATGGCGGTGGAGAAAGGCCGGAGGACGCGGCCGAAGATCAAGCTCGGGATCTGCGGCGAACACGGCGGCGATCCGGAGAGCGTGAAGTTCTGCCATCGCCTCGGGCTCGACTACGTGAGCTGCAGCCCGTTCCGGGTGCCGATCGCGAAGCTCGCGGCCGCGCAGGCGGTGGTGAGCGGGAAGTAGGTGGGTGAGGTTGTCGTGTCAGCGGGCTAGCTGTAGACGCTTCGCTCTGCGAAGCGCGGGCATCGGCGCCGATCGCATATCCAGCGTTACCCTCGCGCCTCCCAGAGGGAGGCGTCTACAGCCCGAATGACGAGCCACGCCGGGTCAGCGCCCCCGGCTACAACGTCGACATCCAGTTTAGCAGAAGCGGCCCGGCGGTTTCGGTCGCGGCGGGGTTGTAGAGCAGCGTGGTCTGGCCGTCATCGGTCGTGGTCGTTAGGCTGAAGGCGCTCGCGCCCGCTTTTCCCTTGATCACGGCCTCGCGCAGGACGGGCGCGGTGCCGGCGCTCCCCTCGCCCAGCAACCGGATCGCGGAAATCTCGCTCCCGCTCGCGGGCAGATTCGGGAGCGCCAAGGTCTCCGCGTCCGGGAGAAGCGTGAGGGTGTAGAAGGGTGGCGAGGTCGTTAGGCTGCCGGACCCACGAAGCGGCGTGCCGGCGATCTCGAATTGCCACGAAGCAATCTCGGCGGCGGTGTTGCCGACGCGGAGTGCGGCGGAAAGATTCGCCAGTTCCGGCCAAGGCGCGGGCGGCGAAATTTTCAGGCCAAGCAAATGCACCGCGCCCTCGATCTCCGGCGCGTTCAAAGTCCCGGAATACGCGAGCTGCCCGGAAACAATCCCGCTGCGCGCGGGCAACGGCCGCAAAATCTCCGGCAGGAGCGCCGGGAAGAGCGCCGGAAAATCGAGCGCGACGGAGAAGCGTTCATCGCGCCTAACGAACGAGCGATCGGCCAGCCGGTCCCTCGTCAACTGCAGGGGCAACGTCGCCCGAAGCACGACCGGCGCGGAGGCACCAAAAGTCGCGCGCAAATTCGCCTCGGCGCTGCCGCCGACGATGCGAAGCTCGAAATCGAGATCGTTAGGCGCGGTCGCCGGCCCGAGGTTTTGCAACTGCCACGCGGTCGTGAGCTGGAGCGCCGGGAGCGGTCCGTAAGCGGCGAGCTTGCCCGCGAGCGTGCCCGTGATGTCTGACTTTTCGCCGAGCGCCTGCGCGAGCGCGGCGAGATCGAGCTGGTCGACTTTCAGATCGACGTCGAACTTCTGCTGATCATCGAGTGCGGCAATGACGCTCCCGGTTTCCCGCCAGCGCGGTACGCTCACGGGCAGGAAGACCGTCCCGGTCGCGCGAGGCACGCCATCGAGGGTGAGCTCGAGCGCCTGGAGCTCGAGGAAATTGCGTCCGAGCATGAGAAACCCGCCTAACGAGAAGCGCTCATCGGCGAGCTTGAAGGTGCGAAAGAAAACGTCCTGCGGGGAATAAGTGCCCTCGAGGGTGAGATCGAGTGGCGCGCGCAGAAACGCGACCGGGAGCTGCAAACCATGGGCGAAGAGCTGCATCGTCCCGGAGTGCGCGGCCGCGGTGCCGTCGCCTGTCCAGTCGAAGGTGACGCCGCCGCCAATCTGGTCGCCACGCCACGACGCCGGGAGGACCCCGGTGTAATCGCCGAGGTCGTTGATCGCTCCGGTGAGCCGCGCGGAATAGGCATGCGCTCCGGTCAGATTGGCGGTGCCGTGCCCGCGCAGGAAATCATTCGCGTGACGAATCTCGAGATCGGCCAGGGTCGCCTCCGGGCCCGCGAGCTGGAGCTTTCCGCCTAACGAATCGAGCGCGACCCCTTTCCAGCGGACTCCTTCGCCGCGGAAGGTGAGCGCACCGTGCGCGGCCGGATCGAGCGAATCGATTTCGCCGCTGGCGAAAAGCTTCCCGGCAACGTCCCCGGGCGCGGCGCCGAAGAGCTGGGCGAAAGCATTCGCGTCCGGAAGAGTGGCGTTGATCTGCCCGCGGAATTGGAGCGCACTCCAGCGCTGGCCCTTTTTCGGCCAGAGGAACTCGCCGTTGACTGGGAGTCCGTTAGGCCGTTGCTGGACGTAGAGCTGCTCGATCTGGAGGCGGTGGTTGTAGTAGGTCGCGCCGAAGACGAGATGATCGCCGCGCCGGGCGCGCCAGGAGAAATCGGAGAGCTCGATCCAGATCGAGGC
>JBPCRH010000020.1:0-6009 GCA_050997075.1 Chthoniobacterales bacterium | reverse complement strand
GTCTTGCTTCGTCCGGCCACCGACCAATTCGGCAGGAGAGAGCGCGTGGGGATCGACGTTCGGTGAGTTTGGCGAGTCTCGGTTCTCGTCGTTCTAGCCGGCGGAGATGAGCACCGTGCCATCGAGCAGCAATTCGCCCGCTGAGCCGAGCGCGCCGATGACATTACCGCCGTGGGGTTGAGGCGCCCTCTCCCGGCGTGCCCCGATTGTGCAAACCCGGTATGTAATCCGCCGGAGACGAGCACCCTCCAAACCGCGGCCAGACCGTTGTCGGTTTATAAGTTAAGTCAAAAGCGCCGTGAAAAGACCAGCTTTGAAATCCTTCCGACGTTACAACTTATGCTTGGAAAAGGGCTCACCCGCGGCACCCGAGGCGCGGAATAGAGAGCGAAAATGGCGCGCCTCCATCAGGCGCAACGAGCGCGAACTCCCCAGCAACTAGGAAAAGGCCGCGACCGCCGCGTCGTAAACGCGCAGGGCTTCCTCGAAACTGCTAATCGTGACATGCAGGTCACGCAGGAAACCATCCGAAAGCCCGTAGACCCAGCCATGGATGGCCAACTCTTGTCCGCGTTCCCAGGCATCGCGGGCGATCGTGGTCTGGCAGACATTCGCGACCTGCTCGATCACGTTCAGTTCACAAAGAAGGTTACAAGCCTCCGCGTCATTGCCGGCGCGCGCGACCAGGCGCTCGTGCTTCTGCCTCACATCCTGCAGGTGACGGAGCCAGTTATCGCTCAATCCGAGGCGATCGCCATGCAGTCCAGCCCGCACGCCGCTACAACCATAATGTCCGCAGACGATAATGTGGCGCACCTTTAACAAATCGACCGCAAACTGCATGACCGAGAGACAGTTCAGGTCGGTGTGCACGACCAGGTTCGCGATGTTCCGATGAACGAATAACTCTCCCGGAAGTAAACCGACAATCTGATTTGCCGGCACCCGGCTGTCCGAACAGCCAATCCAGAGATAGGTCGGGGCCTGCTGGTGCGATAACTCGAGAAAGAAGTTCGGCTCGAGCTCCCGAATGCGCTCGGCCCAAGCTTTGTTATTGTCGAAGAGGTGTCGCAACATGTGCGCCGGATCGTCGTTCACGGGAGAAGTATGCTCCCGTTTTCGCGTCGCACCAGAGGCACGTTGTTGCGGTCGATCCGGCCGTCTGCGTTTAGGTCTTCGCGGAAATTAGAGTCATCGGTGATCTCTTCGATGCGGCGTTTAGTTTCCTGATAATCCGAGTCATAGACAACTCCGGAGTCGGGAGCAGTCCTATCCTCATCGTCGCCGCGACGGATGTCACCGGGGCACCAAAAGTGAAGACGAGAGTGGGATTGGCACCGCTCGCCAGGCGGCATTCATTCCCAGCCCCGCCACTGAGAGGACGGCCATTGAAAAGGTAGCGTCATCCCGAGCGCGGCCGGAGGCGGAGTCGAGGGATGCCGTGGCGAAACCTCAATGCTTACTCCACGGGATTCCTCGGCTGCGCTGCGCTTCGCTCGGAATGACCGCTCGTGAGAGGCCCGTCAGGCCCGCTCGCTCCGAGATCCGTCGTCTTTAGAATCGTCCCGCGTCCTCGACCAGGCCCACTCCGGAATCGAGCTGCCGCGCACTCTGGAGGCCGTTAGGCGTGCCGGAGCGACCGGCGACCGTCGCGCTTGCGCGCCCGCGAAGGCGAAAAAAGGATCAGCGTTCCGGTGTAAGACTTTGTCATCCTCTTCGGGACCTCCTGCGCGGCGATCCTGCACGCGCGGCTGCGAAAGGACCAAGCGAATTGTCGGTCCGCTCAATGCGCACGCCGTAAGACCACTCCTGCCCAGACCGCCAGGCCGGCCGCGATCGCAGTGATCGCGAGGAACAACGGATCTCGCGCAAGCTCCGGCTTTTCCCAAATGATCCGCCAGAGATGGGCCAGCGTGAGCAGCGCAAAGACCGCTCCGGTGGTGGTGACGTAGGCCTTCATGGCGGCTCTTTTGCTGCGGCCAGATGATTCTTGGCAATGAAATAATTGAGGTTCCACTTCGCGGCCAGGCCGCTAACCTCCGCCCATGAGCACTCGTATTTTTCTCATTCGTCATGGTGCCACTGTCCTGACCGCGGAAGATCGTTTCGCCGGCGCGACCGATGTCGAGCTGTCCGACGAAGGTCGCGAACAGGCGCGCCGCCTTGGCGAACGTTTGCGCACGGAAAAGGTCGCGGCGGTTTATGCTTCGCCGCTCGGGCGCACGGTGGAAACGGCCAGTCTGATCGCGCAGCCGCATGGCCTGGAAGTGCAACGCCGTGATGGCTTGCGCGAGATCTCGCACGGCCATTGGGAACAAATGACCCGTCGCGAAGTCGACGAAAAATATCCCGAGGAAGCCGCGGCCTGGGAAGAAGATCCCTACACCTTCGCACCGGCAGGCGGTGAAAGCGGCCTGGCCGTGACCGCGCGGTCGCTCCCCGTCCTGCTCGAGATCGTGCGCGCGCATCCCGGCGAGACGGCCATTATCGTTTCGCATAAGGCGACGATTCGGTTGCTCCTCAGCTCCCTCCTCGGCTTCGATCCGCGGCGTTATCACGACAACCTCGATCAGAGCCCGGCCGCGCTGAACATTGTCGATTTCAAAGGCGCGGCCCACGCGCGACTGACGCTGTTCAATTCCACCTCGCATTACAGCACGTCCGAAACTTCCGTCCCCTCCGTCCCGCAAGCGCGTCTCTCGAAATGGTGGGACGAACTCGCCAACGCGCCGGCCCGGGAAGGTTAGCGGCGCCTGGGCGAGCCGATGAATCCGCCGCCGCCAGAGAGCGCAAAGCTCGCCCGACAGCTCGGGCTTTTCGGCACCACTATGGCCGTGATGGGCGGCATCATCGGCGCCGGGATTTTCATTAATCCCTACATCGTCGCGCAACGCGTCCACACTTCGACGCTCATTCTCGGCGCGTGGGTCGCGGGCGGGCTGATCGCGCTCGTGGGCGGATTCATTTATGCGGAACTGGCGGCGCGCCTGCCGGTGGTGGGCGGGCAATACGCTTACCTGCGCGAGGCGCTTCATCCCGCAGTCGCGTTCGTTTATGGCTGGGTGCTTTTGCTCGTCATCCAGACCGGCGGGATGGCCGCGGTCGCGGTGACTTTTGCGCGTTATTTTCTCGAGCTGACCGGTTGGCCGCTCCCGGATTCCGTCGTCGCCGCGAGTGCGCTCGGGTTGCTCGTGATCATTAACTGCCTCGGCGTGCGCGCCGGCAGCCGGGTGCAATCTGTGCTCACCCTGACCGCGATCGCCGCGGTCGCGATGCTCGAGCTCACAAGCTTTTGGCGCGGCGGTGCGTCGAAATTTGTCCTGCGGCCGTTGCTCGATCAACCCGCTTCGCTTCCGCTCTTGCTCGCTTTCGGCGCGGCCATGACGCCGGTGCTCTTTGCCTACGGTGGCTGGCAGACATCGAGTTTTCTCGGCGGCGAAGTGCGCGATGCGCAGCGGGTTTTGCCGCGCGGTTTGATCCTCGGCGTCCTTGGAGTGATCGCGGTTTATGTCTCGGTGAATTTCGTTTACTTGCGTGCGCTCGGGCCAGGCGGTTTGGCCGCTTCGACTGCGCCGGCGTCGGCGGTGATGCGCGGGTTGGCCGGCGGTCGCGGCGCCCAACTGATCGCCGCCGGCGTGGCCTTTTCCGCCTTCGGATTTCTCGCCCAATCGATGCTCACCGCGCCGCGCGTTTACTTCGCGATGGCGCAGGACGGCCTCTTTTTTAAGAGCGTCGCGCAGGTTCATCCGCGGACGCGCGCGCCGATCGTCGCGATCGTGCTCCAAGGCGGCTGGGCGATCCTGATCGCGCTCGCGGGCACCTATGCGCAGGTGGTGAATTACGTCGTCGCGATGGATTGCCTCTTCATCGGGCTGACCGCGGTTTGCCTCTTTGTTTTGCGGCGGCGGGCGAGCGCGCCGGCGACCTTCCGCGTGCCGGGTCATCCGTGGACGACGCTCTTTTTTATCGCCGCGGAATGGATGGTGGTCGCGAGCACTTTTGCGAACGATCCGCTCCGCGCCAGCATCGGGCTCGTGATCGCGCTCGCGGGGTTGCCGCTCTATTTTTTCTGGCGATGAACGGACCCGCGGAACACAAACGCTCGCGTTACATGGAGTGGGCGAAGCTTTCCTCGACTGCGCCCTTCAACCTCGCGACCAGTGGCCTAACGAATGTGCTCGGCGCGGAATTTCCCTGGCCCCGGGAAGAGGAGATGGAAATCACCGGCGGCGGCTACGGTTACGCGCCGCTGCTCGAGCGGATCGCGCAACATACCGGCGCGCCGATCGAGTGCATCGTCACCGCCGATGGCACTTCGCTCGCCAATCATCTCGCGCTGGCCGCGCTGCTCGGGCCCGGCGACGAAGTGGTGATCGAACGGCCGGGCTACGGGCCGCTCGTGGATGTCGCCCATTATCTCGGCGCGCAGGTCCGTCGGATCGAGCGCCGGTTCGAGCATGATTTTGCGATTTCGTTAGGCGAAATGGAGGCCGCGATTTCGCCGGCGACGCGCCTCGTGGTCCTGACTAATCTGCATAATCCCTCCGGAGCTTTAGTGCCTCGCGAAACCCTCCAGCAGATCGGCGAAATGGCCGCGCGCGTGGGCGCGTTTGTGCTCGTGGACGAAGTCTATCTCGAGATGCTCTTCGACTCGTCGGCGCCGTTTTCCTTTTCGCTAGGCAAAAACTTCGTGGTCACGAACAGCCTCACGAAAACCTACGGCCTGAGCGGTCTGCGCTGCGGCTGGATCCTGGCCGCTCCCGAGATCGCGCAGCGCATTCGGTTGCTCCACGATCTCTTCGCCGCCACCCGCGCGCATGTCGCCGAGCGGTTGTCGGTCGTCGCCTTCGATCACCTCGCGCAGTTTCGCATCCGCGCCGCAAAGTTGCTGGCGGCCAATCGGCCGCTCCTCGACGCTTTTCTCGATGCCCGCGCTGACCTCGAATGCTTCCGCCCGCCCGCCGGCACGGTCGTCTTTCCGCGTCTCCGCGCGGGCGATCCGGAGGTGTTCTTCAAACTCCTCCGCGAGAAATACGAAACCTCGGTCGTCCCGGGAAAGTTCTTCGAAGCGCCGCACCATTTCCGGGTCGGCATCGGCGGTTCAACCAAAGATTTGCGCGCCAGCCTTGAGCGACTCGGCGCCGCGCTCGACGAGTTTTCTGCCTAACGAGAAGTTAGTAACCCAGTTCCGCCTTGCGCGCGGCGGCGGTCGGAAGCGGGTCTTTCTTCGTCTCGATCGGTCCCTGACCCGACTCCTGGATCTTGTGCGCTTCGACCGCGTTGAAGCCGATATCGGGCTGGAATTCCCCCGGCACATCTTCCTCGGCGTAGATGGCGTGGACCGGGCATTCATCGACGCAGGCCATGCAATCGATGCACTCCTCGGGATGAATGACGAGCTGGCCCTCCATTTCATAAAAGCAGGCCACCGGACAGACGACGACGCAGTCGGTGAACTTGCATTGCACGCACTTGTTGGTCACGACATGAGGCATAGGTAATTTCGTTTCGCAGGTTGCTCCGGGTTAGGCAACCATCTTTTCTGCGGCGCGTGCGCCTAACGAACTCAGCGCCGGATTGCCAAGCGGACGCGGCGGTCGTAAGGAAGAAGGGCGCATGCCGGAACGCGCGCGGCGGGGCGACCTGCGATGAGAGAGTAAGAGGCTGTGGAAAAACGTAACACACAGGAATTCCAGCGCCGTCTGGGCCGGGTCGAGGATTTGATCGCGGGGCTCGAAAAATCGCCGGACCCGAAGGTGCGCGAACAAGTCCGCGAGCTGATTCAGACTTTGCTCGATCTTCACGCCTCTGGTCTGGAGCGCATTCTTGAGTCAATCCATAGCACGGGCGAACCGGGCGTCGCCCTGATCGAACAACTCGGCTGCGACCAGCTCGTCTCCGGAGTTTTACTGCTCCACGGTTTGCATCCCCTCGATCTCGAGACGCGCGTGCGCACCGCGCTCGAAACCGTTCGTCCGCGTCTCGGGCAGCATGGCGGCAGCGTCGAGT
>JBPCRH010000450.1:0-6730 GCA_050997075.1 Chthoniobacterales bacterium | reverse complement strand
GGTGGGTTCGAAATATCAACTCTTCATCCCGGCCGATCTCGCCTATGGCGAACGCGGCGCCGGCGCGGATATCGGACCGAATTCGACCCTGCTCTTCGACGTGGAATTGCTCGGGATCGAGCCGCCGGCGCCGAAGTCCTCCGCGACCGACGAGTCCAAGCAGCCCGAAGGTCAGCGGGGCGCAGCCAAGGTGGTGAAGCCGGCAGCTTCACCCGCGGCGACGCCGAAGGAGCCATAAGGCTTCCCTGAATTTATGCCGGGCAACCTCTTGGTTGCCCGGTCTGCTTTCCCGCAGGGGGGAAGCCTAGGCCGTCACGCCTTTGATCTGGAGGTGGGGCGCATCGCTCCAGAGATCCTCGAGCGCGTAGAAATCGCGCTTCTCCGCGTGAAAGATATGCACGATCACCTGGAGGTAATCGAGCACGATCCATTGGCTGGTGGGGAAACCGTCGACCGCCGCCGGTCGGACCGAATCCTCCTTGCGCAAACGGACTTCGATCTCCCCGGCGATGGCTTTCAACTGCGGCTCGGAAGTGCCCGAGCAGATCACGAAGAAATCGGTGAGGGTGGAAATATCGCGGAGGTCGAGCACCACGATTCCCTCGGCCTTCTTGTCGGCCGCCAGGGTGGCGCATCGTTTCGCTAACTCTTCGGGTTCGATTCCTCTGCTCCTTGGTAAAGTTGCTCGTGGCGGATAATCTGCTCGACCGCCTCCGGCACGAGATAACGAACGGAGCGCCCGCTGGCAACCCGTATTCTGATCGCGGTCGCCGAAATATCGATCAGCCGCCGGATCGTCGGATAGGGCGAAGCGGCCGCCTGCCCACTGCGATCGAGGACGACAAACTGCACGAGTCGCGCGAGATCATCAAACCGGTGCCAGGTGGGCAACTGCGCGAGGTTGTCTTCGCCGATGAGGAAGTAAAACTGCGCGCCGGGATGGGCCGCGCGAAGCTGCTCGATCGTGTCGACGGAATAGGAAGGCGGCGGGCGGTCGAGCTCGAGTCGCGACGCGGCGAAGGCGGAGGCGGAGGCGCCGGCGAGCGCCGCTTCGATCATCTCCCAGCGCGCCGCGGCCGAGGCGGGCGCGCGCCCCGGCTTGTGCGGCGACTGCGCGGCGGGAACGAAAAGAATCTGGTCGAGCCCAAGCGTCTCGAGCGCTTCGCGCGCGAGGATGAGATGCCCGTGGTGAATCGGGTCGAAGCTCCCGCCGAAGACGCCGATCTTTTGCAGGCGTTTCCCGCCTAACGAGTCCTTTTCCATTTCGGGCGCGGCCATTTGAATCTAGCTTGCGACCGTATGGAGAGCACTTCCCCGGGTCAACTGATCCTTACGGGAGTTCCTGGCCAGGAACTCGAGCCCGAGACCGCTGCGCTTTTTCGCAAAATCCAGCCGGGCGGCTATATCATTTTCGGGCGGAACATCGCGAGCGCCGCGCAGTTGCGGAAATTGATCGACGACTTGCGCGACCTGAGCGCGATCGAGCCGATCATCACGATCGACCAAGAAGGCGGCCGGGTTTCGCGCCTTCGCCTGATCGGGGAGGAACCGCCCAACGCGCAGCAGTTGCGGGAAAAGGGCGATGCCGGACTCGTTAGGCAACATGGCGCGCTCACCGGCCGGCTCCTCCGGCTATTCGGGTTCAATCTCGATCTCTGTCCGGTGCTCGATCTCTCGTTCGACGACGAAGCGGACAACTCGCTCCGCGGCCGCTGCTACGGCACGAGCGTGGAGGAGGTCGTGCGGATGGCGGGCGCTTTCAATGAAGCGCTGCGCGGGGAGGGGATCGCGAGCTGCGCCAAACATTTTCCCGGTTACTCCGCGGCGACGGTCGATGCGCATCACGATTTGCCGGTGATCCGTCGTTCCCGCGCGGAGCTGGACGCGGAGGAGCTCGCGGTCTTTCGCGCCTTCGCGCGCGAGGTGGATAGCATGATGATTTGTCACGGCTGGTATCCCTCGCTCGCAAGCGAAAAAATCGCGGCGTCGCTTTCGCCGCGCATCGTCACCGAGCTCCTCCGGGAAGAGATCGGCTTCGAAGGTCTGATCATGACTGACGACCTCGACATGGGCGCGATCCTGAATGAGTACGGCTTCGAAGAAACGATCCGGCGCGCGATCGGGGCGGGGAACGATCTCGCGATGATTTGTCATCGCGTGCCGATGATCGAGGAAGCTTTCGGGCATTTACAGAAGCTGCCAACGGACCAACTGGATCGCGCGCTCGCGAGCATCGCACGATTCAAAGCGCAGCTCGCTCCGCCGGAAAACTTTTCGGAAAAGGACTTCGCCCGGCTCAACCAGGAAGTTTGGGAGCTGCGAGTAGCGGTCCTCGGCGCCGAGGGAGCGGCGAGGCGCAGTCCCGAAGACGGCAAACGCTCGCCGGTTGAGACTTACTAGGAAGGGTCCGTGCAGTTTCTGCGCGGGCGCATTCTGGCAGCCCGCTTCGAGCGCGGCCCGCTCGACTCGTTAGGGGACGAGGATGGCGGCAGAAAACTCCGAGGTCCCGGCCGCGCCAGTCCCAATTTCCGTGGCCGTGGCGGTCACGACTGAGCCGGCCGCGAGGGTGCCTGGTAAATCTGGGTTGAAAGTGGCGTCGCCGTTGTTGTTCGTGGCGACGTTGACGGCGCCCAGAAACGCCTGCCCCTCGCCGAAGCCCGAAGGGTCGGCGGCGGGGCTGGAGAAAAAGTCGATTCGATAGGTTTTGTTTGGGAGACTGTTGAGGCTGCCTTGAATAACCGCGGCACTGGTAGCGGAAGTCAGGACGGGATAATTCTGGAGTCCGTTGGGGCCGACGTCCGGATCCTTCGTGTCGTTGGCGGTGACGCCAGAGCCATTTTCAGCGCCGCCCACCAGATTGATCCCGAGACCGCCATTGGAGAACATCGAGTTGGCGTTGAAATCGTTTCCCAGGGTCGTGTTGTCGAACACTTGGATGCCGCCGAAGCCGTTAAAAGCGATCACGTTGCCGGCACCCGCGGCCGAGTCACCGATAAGATTGCTTTGCGCTGCGTTGAAAAAGACAATGCCAGGAAAGGCGTTTCCGATACTGGACGTGCCCGCGGCGTTGAGTCCGATGAGATTCCCCTGCACGCGATTGAGAGAGGTTCCCGCTCCGCTGATCGCCATCCCGTAATTGGCGTTGCCGGAAATGACGTTTCCCTTTCCGGGTCCGCCAATGATATTGGAGGCCGCGCCGAGGAAGATGTCGATCCCGCTAAATTGATTGGGAAGGGCGGCGTTGCCGGTCGATTTCAGGCCGATGAAGTTGGAGGAGATTTCGTTTGAGGACGTGCCGGTGTCACTCAGCGTGATGCCCTGATTCAAGTTGCCCGAAATGACGTTGCGCGATGCAGCCGTCGGCCCGCCAATGACGTTTAATTGTGCCTTGTTAAAAATAGAGATGCCTGCCCCGCCGTTGGGGAGCGCGGCGTTTCCAGTGCTGTCTGTTCCGATGAAGTTGCCAATCACCTTGTTCGATTTCGTCCCGGTGTTGGAAATGGTCACACCCTGGAAGGTGTTACCCGAAATCACGTTGCGCAGCGTGCTCTTGGTTCCCCCGATGGTGTTTCTGGTCGCATGATCGAAAATCTGGACGCCGACCGGGTTTGGCAGCGCGCTGCTGGCGGTGACGTTGGTGCCGATGAAGTTGCCCTGCACTTTGTTGGCTTTGGTTTTTGCGCCGCTGATGTTGACGCCGCCGCCGCTGTTCCCGGAAATGATGTTGCGCGCTTTGGCCGTGCTGCCGCCGATCACATTCGAGGCTGCACTCCCAAAAATCGCCACCCCGCTGAATTGATTCGCCAGGGCCGCGGTGCCGTTGACATCGGTGCCTATAAAGTTGCCCTGCACCATGTTTGAATTCGTGCCCAGATCGCCAATGATGACGCCTTGCGCGAGATTTCCGGAAATGATGTTGCGCGCGCCCGTAGCACTTTTGCTGCCCACGATATTTTTCTTTGCGCCGGCGAAGATCCCGATGCCTGCGAAGTTGTTCGGCACCGACGCGCTGCCGTTGGCATCGAGGCCGATATAGTTTCCCTGGATGAGGTTGGCGTCAGTGCCGGCATCGGCGCAGACAATGCCGTTCGAATTGTTTCCGGAGATGACATTGCGCGCACCGCCGGAAGTTCCGCCGATGGTGTTAGTGCCGGCGCCAAGAAAAATACTCACGCCGTCGAACGTGTTCGGAATGGCGGCGGTGCCCGCCGCGTTGAGACCGATATAATTTCCCTCCACTAAATTGTTGTCACTGCCGCCGTCGTGAATCGAAACGCCGTAGTGGGCGTTACCCGAGATGACATTGCGCGCGGCCGCAGTCGTCCCACCAATCGTGTTGCCATTGGCCCCTTCGGCGATTTCGATTCCCGGGAAAGTGTTGGCGAGCGCGCTCGTTCCGGCTGCGTTCGTCCCGATGTAACAGCCTTTCACCAGGTTGCCGGTGGCCGAAGCGCCGTCCAAAATCAGGCCCTGCTGATTGAAGCCGCTGATGACCAGATTTTTCAGCGTGCAGTTCGGATCGAGGAGCAGGAATCCGGGTGCGAAAAGATTTTGCACCGTGAGTTGGGAGCCATTGAGGACAATCTCCGGGCCGCTTGGGTTCGTGTCGCCGGTGAAGGTGGTCTGCGTCGAGCCATCGATCGTCGTGCCAGCTCCGGGCGTCGTCATTAATGCGGTCGGCTGGATGTTAAATTCATTCCCGTCCCAGCCCGGGTCGCTCATCGGAATTTGGAATGAGACTGTCGTCGGCACCGAGGGCACGTCGGTCGACTTGTCGAAGGCGAAGTAAACCGCAGCGCGTAAACTCCCCGGTCCGCTGTCCTGGGTGTTAGTCACCACCGCGCCGGGAAGCGACGTTGGGTTTCCATAAATCTGCGCCATGCCCGAGCGATCCAGCTTGCTCAGGGTTCGGTAAAAAACGTTCCCGATGATATCGATGAACTGCTCGAAACCCGGTTGCATGCTGATCGTGTCCAGGTTGGGATTGACCGCTTGCGTCCTGCGCGAGTAGTGCATGATCGAGAAAAAATCGTATGCACCAATCGCCGTCGTTCCGCCCAGGATTTTGACGAAGTTGCCCTGGTCGCCCGTCGCAATATTATCAAAATGGATAACCACGAAAGTGTCGCGATCGTCGCGTTGTTGTTCGTGGAAGAGGCCGATGGTGTGTCCGATCTCGTGACACAGGGTCCCTCGATTCCAGGAATTGGGCGCGATTTTGATGAACTGCTCCCCTCCGGCCTTCCCGACCGAAGAGGAAAATCCGCCGCCGCCGAGGCTCGGATCTTCCTGCACGGTGACGTAATTCGTGGGTGGCGTGCCGGTGAATTCATTGAAATGCAGATTGGCGAAGGCAACCCACTCGGCCGCGCTGTCGCGGAATTGCTGCATCTTCGCGGCGGTGATGGTGCCGTTCGACACCTGCGTGGGATCGAAGCGATACCGCACAATTCCGCTCGGCCATTTGAAAGTTGTATTCGGGGGCGTCACCGCCTCGGGCCCTGGGGTTGAGCTGTCGGCCCTCGCTCGGTCAGCGACTAGCCTTTCGCGGAAGATTTTTAGGAGCTCCGGTTTGATTCCAACATCGCCGAACGGAACCCATTTTTGCCCCGGCTTCGCCGTCGCCAGCGCGCGATCAATCACCGCGATGTCCCAGGCATTCTTCGCCCGTGATGCTCGCTCGCCCGGGCTCGATGCCGCCCAGGCGGATGCAGCAAAGATTGAGATCAACAAGAGACCCGCCCCAAGGCGCTCCCGAAGTGGATAAACTGGTCGACGGAACATGAAGGACCTCCCGGAGAATTACACCACCCTATGATGCTTGGGTGAAGCGCATTAGGTCAATCCATTTGTCGGCAAAGGGCTTGTGCCAGGCGCAGCCATTTCCCCGTTGCCAGAAAATCAGGACCGCTCGCGCTACCGCTTTTTGAATAATTCGGCGATGGACGGATACGCTGTGCAGGCGGAATCCTGCGGGGCGGAGGCGCGCCTGCGCGTTACCGGTGAAACAGCGGGCGCGGATCGCGGCCTGACGGTACGAGCCCGTCGGCAATCCGTCTGCGGCCTTCGCGCCGATGCATTTGTGCCTGCAACTCCAGCAGGCCCGGTACCGCGCGCCGCCGTTGGGCGGGGAGGCGGCGAGTCTACGGACGAGCGCCAGGGCGTCAAGAAATCGCCGGGCGCCGGCCAGGCCGAAACCGTTAGCCAGCGGGTTCGACGCAGGCGAGGAATTCTTTCAGAAAATCGATCCGAGAGAGCTCCTTCAGCCGGGCGAGGTTAAAGGCCGCACTGATCCGGCGTTCGAGCAGGGAAAAGGCATCGGCGACAAAGAGATCCTCGCGTTCGACTCCGAAGCGGACGACGAAAGTCGACATGAGCGCGCTGCCTGAGCGATCATTCGCCAGATTCCCGTACGCCATCACGGCATCGAAGAGGTAGAGCTCGGTCCACTGTTCGCTGACCTCGTAGGTTTCGTTCTTTTTCGCGTACTCGAAATATTTCGCGCCATTCTGGGAGCCGGCTGCGGGCGTTTCGTCTTCGGCCGGAGCGCAGAGGTAGCCGGCGGTGCAGGGCCAGGCCCGCGCGCCCCAGAGCCCGGCGAGCTCGAGGAGAACGCGGTGCGCCGCGGCGGCGAGGGTGTAAATGGAAACGATGTCGCCATTAACAAACCAGAGCCAGATGGCGGACTCAATCTGGAGCTTCGCGGCCTCAATTTTAGGCAGCCTTACGA
>JBPCRH010000418.1:0-4093 GCA_050997075.1 Chthoniobacterales bacterium | reverse complement strand
CGCGTGCTGGTTGCGGCGCCTCGCCGAAACCATTCTGGTTTGGCAATTGGTCCCCGCGACTGGCGAGCAACATCTCCGAGCGTTGACCGCGAAAGTTCACGCTGGCGAGGGCGCCAGCGTCAGCACGCGAGGCGCGTGCGCTCCCCAGATTTTCCCTGTTCTCGCGCTCGCTCTTGTGCGTCCGCGAACTCTAGATTCTTTGCGGTTAACTACCGTTTTCCGACGTGATGGACGATCCCTTTGCTCCGCAAAATATCGGCCGCTTCGCTGAAGTAATCTTTCACGTCAGCCTGGGTGCGGATCCAATCGAGGTAACGGCCGATCCCGGTGGCGAGGTCGACCTGGGGCGCGTAGCCGGCGGCGCGGGCGCGCTCCGTGCCGCTGGTCAGATGGCGCATTTCTCCCGGGCGAAATTCGCCGTTGGTTTCCGGGGCGATGTGGATATTTAGTGCTTCAGAAATCTGCTCCGCGACTTCGCGAATCGGCACGCCGCGACCGCTCCCGACGTTCACGGACAAGCCATCGAGCGCGTCGGTTTCGGCCGCGAGCAGATTGGCGCGGGCGATGTCTTCGACGAAGGAAAAATCGCGCGTCTGCTCGCCGTCTTCGTAGAGGACCGGCGGGAGATCGTTCAACAGCCGCGTGCAGAAGATCGCGATCACGCCGGTGTAGGGATTGAAGATCGATTGGCGCGGTCCGTAGGTGCACGAGTAACGGAGCGCGACCGTCGGAATGCCGACCTGTTTGCCCCAAAGGAGGACGAGTTTTTCCTGGTCGACTTTGGTCAGGCCGTAAACGGTTTCGCCCCCGATCGGAGCGTTCTCCGGGGTCGGCGCGCTCGTCGTTAGGCTATCGCACATCGGGCAATGCACCTGCCAATCGCCGCGCTGTAATTGCTCGACCGGGCGGACCGGCGGAAAGACCAAACCGTGCTCCGGACAGGTCGCCGCGCCTTCGCTGTAAACCGCCTGCGAGCTCGCGACCACGATCTTTTTAATCGGCAATTTTTCTTCGCGGATGATCTCGAGCAGCTGCGCCGTGCCGAAGGAATTTACGTGCACATATTTCGCGATTTCGGGCATGTAACCACCGTAGGCCGCCTCGTGAAAAACCACGTCGATGTCTTGGAGCGCGGCGGTCATGGTCGCGCGATCGCGCAGATCGCCCTCGATGAAGTCGGAGTCGGCCGCGACCCACGCGGGGCGACCGTGGCGGTGCGTTTGCGGCTCGAGATTATCGAGCACGCGGACCTTCCAGCCTTCGCGACGGAGGAGGTCGGCGAGCGTCGAGCCGATGAGTCCGGCGCCGCCGGTCACGAGGGCGCGCTTCATCTTTGGAGATGCCGCAAAAACTCCGCGGAAGCCGGCGCGCGGGAGTCGTTAGGCGAAGCCAACTCCTGCTGTAGGCGGCGGAAGCTCGCTTCGTTATCGATATCGAAGCCGTTCGGCAATAAGTGCAGCGGGAGTCCGGCGCTGGCCGCGCGTTCCTTCGTCTGTGCGAGGACGCGCTCGGTGCTCCAGTCGATCCCGGCGAAAACCTCGCGATGCAGTTGCTTCATCCCGATCAAATAGTAACCGCCGTCGTCGGACGGCCCGAGGACGATGCTGTCGTTAGGCTGAAGCAGTAAATTTACGGCCTCGGCAAAGGCGCTCGCGGGCACGGTCGGGCTATCCGAGTTTATCAGGCAAACCGCCGCGAACCCAACCGCCAAGAGGTCTTCGACTGCGCCGGTCAGTCGTTCGCCAAAACTGCCCTCGCGCTGCGCGATGAGCTGGAAGTCGCCGGGAAAAATATCGCGATACGCTTCTTCTTCACCGCCCGGGGTGTAGCAGCCGACGCCCTGTGCGCACTCGCCCGCGCCGGAAATAGCCGCAGCGGTGTCGCGCAGGAAACATATGTTTAGCGCCGCCGCTTCCTCCGGCGTGAGCGGCGGCGTGAGCCGGGTTTTCACTCGGCCGGCCCGCGGCACTTTCGTCATGATCGCGAGGGCGACCCGACCCGCGGCGGCCGCTTCGAGTTCGTTAGGCGAGAGGACGCGGTGCGCGGCGCTCATGCCTTTTCGCAGAGCGCGTACTGATAGCGATTGTCCTGCCAGCAACGAAATTGCCGCCACGGTTGCGTCGCGAAGAGCTGGCGGAATTCCGGAGCGAGAAGGGTGACCGCCTTGCGCGGCTCGCGGTAGCCGTTCCGGGAATGGGTCACGCGTGCCAGGGTCCACATCGCGAAGAGCGGGACCGAAGCGCGCAAGGCACGCCGCGGCTCGGCCACGAAACAGCGCCCACCAGGCTTCAGGACGCGATGCATTTCCGCGATCGCGGCCTCCCGCTCCGGGAGCACGGTGAAGAGGCGCGAGGCGATGAGGACATCGAAGCGATTCTCGGCGCAGGGAATGTCGAGGACGTTGCCACGCTCGAACCGGCAGTTCGGCAACCCCTCGCGTTCGGCCCGACGCCGGGCCCAGGCGAGTTGTTGCGCGGAGCGATCGACTCCGACGACGGAAAGCTGCGGGAAACGCCGGGCAAAGCGGCAGGAATAAAAACCGGGACCGCAGCCGAGCTCGAGGAGTTGGGTGCCCACGACCGGCGCACCGCCGGGCCAGAGCGCGGAACAAATCCGGTCGGTGTCGTCGCGGAAAAGATTCTCGCGGCAGAAGACATAAATCCACGCGACCTGTTCGAAGAGACTCTCGGATTGATCCGGGGCCGCATAATCAGCGAGCTCTTCCCGAAGTGGTGGCAAGACCGGCGCGGGGTCAGTCGTGGGAGGCGGGGTGAGAATGATCGACATGCGCGCAGTTGCTTCGCGGTCGGCGCGCTCGGCGGATGCCGTGCAATCTTGCGCCGCGCTGTTCATGCCCACTTGAGACAGGGATCTCCGGGGATTATTCCGAGGCAGGAACGTGGAAGTTGTTGGGTGCCTCTGGGATTATTTTTTAGAGAACTCAAAAGGATCCTTCTTCTTCTACGTCTGAATAACTGGTCGGGAGGGCGAGTTTCTCCTCGGGGCGGGGCGCTGCCGGAGCTGTTGATAACATTGTCCGCTCGTGCCCACAAATCGACCGCCCTCGCGCCTTCCCTGAAGTTGCTCAGAGTTGCTCGAACTTGTTGGTCTCTTCTTCGACAATCGTTTAACACCGCGAGATGCGCGCTCTTTCTTGTTTGCTGCTTTGCTCGGTCGTTCCCCTCACCAGCTTCGCGATTCGCGCGCCCGCAGAGGCGCCGTCGCTCTGGCCGTTGCAACGCGCGCTCGTCGCGCAACGGTTGATCGACCTGACCCACTCCTTCGCGCCCGGCATTCCGCACTGGCCGGGATTTCCGGATGAGAAACGGCAGACCATCTACACGCACGAGAAGGAGCCCGGGATGATGGGCGACGGATTTTTTGCGGAGGTTTTCAGCCATGTCGGGCAATGGGGCACGCACGTCGATCCACCCGCGCATTTCCAGAAGGGCGGGCGCACGGTCGACCAGATCGCACTGCGGGAAATGATCCTGCCGCTCGTGGTGATCGATGTGCACGAAGAGGTCGCGCGGAATCCGGATTACACGCTCACGGTCGAGCGACTCCGGCAGTGGGAAACGGCGCATGGGAAGATGCCGGCGGGCGCGTTCGTGGCGCTGCGCACGGATTGGTCGAAGCGCTGGCCCGACGGGAAGGCGATGGAAAACCGCGACGCGAAGGGGGTGGCGCACTATCCCGGCTGGAGTTTGGCGGCGCTACAATTCATCTACGAAGAACGCAAGGCGACCGCGAACGGTCACGAAACGACCGACACCGATCCGGGGCTGGCGACTTCGAAGGATGACTACGCGCTCGAGACTTACGTGCTGCGGCACGATCATTACCAGATCGAGCTCCTGACCAATCTCGACCAGGTGCCGGAGGCAGGCGCGATTGTGATCGCGACTTTTCCGAAACCAAAAGGCGGCTCCGGATTTCCCGCGCGGGTCTTCGCCGTGGCGCCGCGATAAACAGCTTCCGGGTAGCGCCCACGTTTCGTGGGCTGGTCGCGGTGTTCCACCGCGACGAACTTTGCGAACGCCGTCAGCGTCACGAGATGGCGAACGCAAAGGAAAGTTCGCGACGGTGGACC
>JBPCRH010000146.1:0-8489 GCA_050997075.1 Chthoniobacterales bacterium | reverse complement strand
GAATTTAATTACCGCGTCGTCGCCAAAGTGCTGGGAAAGGAAGAGCCGGAGAGCGGGAGGAAATCACATATCTATATCTTCGACCGGATGGAGGACTGGCAGGAGTTTCAGAAAGCCGGCGCGCTCGAGCCGTGGAGTGGTGGCATTCATTCCGCGGGCAGCCTCTTTGTGCGGCGCGATCCGTCCTACAAGTTTTCCGGCCATAGCCTCGGCCATGAAATCGCGCATCTGCTCATCTACCGGTCCTACTGTCATCGCATACCGACCTGGCTGAATGAAGGCTTTGCCGAATACGTCTCGCGGAATTCACGCGCGAGTTATCAGCGGGCGCGGCACTATCTGGCCAAACCGCATTCAAACTCACTCGCCCCCGAGCAAGTCATTCCGCTCTCGGAGCTGGTCACCTTCACCGCGCCGCCGAACGACCGGGTGGATCTCTTCTACGACGAATCCGAACGTCTCGTGCGCTTTCTCGCGCAGGCGGACCGGGCTCGCTTCCTCGCTTTCCTGGAGACGATCGCGAAGGGCGAGGCCTTTACGCCGGCGCTCCTGCACAGTTATGTCGGAGTCTTTGCCAACTCCGCGGATTTCGAGGCGAAGTTTCGCGCGTATGCCTCGGAAGATTTCGGGACGAGCCTGCAGGATCAGGAGTAGGGCCGGCGACTTCGCCATTGCCAAGCGCACCGGCTGCGGCCATGACTTAATCATGAGCTGGATTACTCGGACGGTTTGTCTTTTCACTGCGGTCGCGGCTTGCGCGGGCGCTTCATCTTCCTTCGCCGCGGACGACCTTGCCGCGATCAAAGCCCAGATCGCGCAGCAACACGACGAGGCACTAAAACGTTTGCAGGACTGGATCGCCCTGCCTTCGATCGCCGCGGAGAACCTGAATTATCCGGCGGGCCCGGAAATGATGGCGCAGCTGTTACAGGACGCCGGGTTCCAGAAGGCGACGATCATTCCGACCGAGGGAAAGCCGGGCGTCTTCGCGACGCTCGACGCGGGTGCCCCGAAAACGATCGGTCTCTATTTCATGTATGACGTGAAGCAGTTCGACCCGAAGGAATGGTCGTCGCCGCCGCTCGAAGGGAAGCTGGTCGACAAGCCGAACCTCGGCAAAGCGATCGTCGGCCGCGGCGCGGTTAATCAGAAGGGACCGGAAGCGGCCTTTCTCGCCGCGCTTCATGCCTTCAAGAGCGCGGGCAAAAAGCTCCCGGTGAATTTAGTGCTCGTCGCGGAAGGGGAGGAAGAAATCGGCTCGCCGCACATCGGGCAGATCGTGCACCAACCGGAAGTGCAGGCGGCCTTGTCGAAGTGTGAGGGCATTTTCATGCCTTCGGCGATGCAGAGCGTCGATGGCGTCGTCACTGTGAGTCTGGGCGCGAAAGGCATTATCGAATGCTCGCTGACTTCGAGTGGCGAAAAATGGGGACGCGGTCCGGCGAAAGACATTCATTCTTCGCTCAAGGCGATGGTCGACAGCCCGGCCTGGCATTTGGTGCACGCGCTCACCACGCTCGTCTCGGAAGATGGCAACGACATCACGATCGAGAACTACCCGAAACCGCGCGCGCTCACCACGGAGGAGAAACAGATGATCGCCGAAGCTTCGAAGAAGGAGAGCGAGGCGCAGCGAAAGAAGGTCCTCGGAGTGAAACAATGGATCAACGACATGCCGTGGGAACAGGCGCAGGAGCGGCTCGAATCCCAGCCGACCGTGAATATCGAAGGCCTGGTTGGCGGTTACACCGGTCCTGGCGGGAAGACCATTCTCCCGCATCAAGCCGTCGCGAAACTCGACCTCCGGCTGGTCCCGGGGATGAAAGCCGTCGACGCGCTGGCGGCGTTGAAGGCGCATCTTGCGAAGCGTGGGTTTGGTGACATCGAGGTCGACATGACCGGCGGCTACGACCCGACCACGACCCCGGCCGACGCGCCGCTCATCCAGGCGCAGCTCACGGTCCTGAAAAGCGCGGGGATTGATCCGCTGCTCTGGCCGTGGAACGCCGGGTCTTATCCCGGTTACGTCTTCACCGGCGAACCGCTCAAGCTCGCCGCCGGTCATTTCGGTCTTGGCCACGGCAGCGGCGCGCACGCGCCGGATGAGTATTACGTGATCGATTCGACGAACCCGAAGATCCAAGGGTTCGACGGCGCCGCGTATTCCTTTGCCGAGTATCTCTACGAATTGGCCAGGTAGGAAGCGGCCGGAGATAGCCCTTGTCCTAACGATGCGGTTGGAATCGCGTCACGAAAAGGTTGGTTCGAAGAAGCCATTTGCCCTTCAAGGAAGGGCGATTTGTAATCGCCCCGGCGGTTGCAAGCCGCCGCTCCTTGGCCTCCCAAGGGAAATCCGGTCCGCGTCTGCACCTGCATGGTTACGGCTTAGCCGGACTGGTCCAGGGCTTTTTGCTTTCGATCCCCGAAGTGCAGGCGGCGCACCGGCGCGGGCCGAAGGTGCGGGAGAAGACGTTTCGTGAACTCGACAGCGTCGCCCGCGGAGAGATGCGACCGCTCCGGACAGGTGAAGCTGGCCAACTCCGGGTAATCTTCGAAAGGACTCCCGGCACCGCCGTCTCTTGGAGCAGCAGATCCAGAGTGGAGCGCGCGGGGTGAGTTGGTTCTCGAGCACTTTTAGTTCCCGCTCACCGGGCCCCCGAACGGTAAAGGCCCTGGCCTCCCAACACCGAAAATGCCGTCATCCCGAGCGGAGCCCCGCGCAGGCGGGGCGGAGTCGAGGGATCCCGGCGAGTTTCGTGGCAGCGTTCGTCTGGGATTACGCCTCCCAGAGGATCGACGGGATCCTTCGACTTCGCCCCGCATCCGCGGGGCTCCGCTCAGGATGACCGAATTCCCCTCCAAGACCGCTTGCCAGATCGCGGTAAATCCGCCTTCAATGCGCGAACTTTCCGTTTCCTCGTCTGATGTCGCTTATCCTCGAACCGGTTTACGTCGCGACGATCCTTTGTCTGCTCGTCGCTTTCTCCGAGTGGCTCTCGCGCCGGAAATTTTTTAGTTACCTCGGCTCCGCGCTCATCGTCATTCTCGCTGCCGCCGTCCTTGCGAATTTGCGGCTGCTTCCTTCGTCACAAAACGCTCCTGCACTTTACGACGGCGTCTTTAATTACCTCGCGCCGCTCGCGATTTTCTTCCTCCTCCTCGACGTCAAGCTCAAGGACCTGCGCCAGGCCGGGCTCCCGATGCTGCTCATGTTCGGGATCGGCGCGGTCGGAACAATGCTCGGGGCGCTCGCGAGTTATTACCTGATCGCGCCGCAAGCGCATGGCGTGGAGAAAGCCTACGCCGTTGCGGGGATGTATACCGGCACCTACATCGGCGGGAGCGTGAACCTGAACGCGGTCGCGCTCCAATTCGGGATGACGAAAAGCGGCACGCAATTCGCCGCGATCAATGCCGCCGATAACATCATCACCACGATTTGGATCGTGGCGACGTTGCTCCTGCCGCGCCTCCTTCAACGGCGTTGGCCGCGCCCACTCGCCGGTGGGGCGAGCGCGGAGAATACCGCGGCTGGACCGGTGGAGCTGGAGCTGCCGGAACGGCTGAGCGTTTCCGATCTCTCGCTCCTGCTCGCGCTCGGGCTCGGGAGTTTGTTCCTCTCACAGCTCGTCAGCCGCTGGCTCCCGGCCCTCCCGTACATACTCATCCTCACGACGTTCGCGCTCGTTCTCGCGCAACTGCCCGCGGTGCAGAAATTGCGCGGCGCGAAGGTGCTCGGCTATTTCACCGTGCTCGTCTTTCTCGCGGTCGTCGGCGCCTACTGCGACCTCGCCGCGCTGATCGCGAATGGCTCCGTCGCGGGCCTCCTTTTGGTTTGGGTCACCATGATCGTGGGCATTCACGCGCTCGTGATCTTTGGGTGCGGCGCGTTCTTGCGCCAGGATTGGGCGCTCATCGCCGTGGCCTCGAACGCGAACATCGGCGGGGCCACTTCCGCCGGGGTTCTCGCGACCGCGATCGGGCGCGGCGATCTCCGGCTGCCGGGGATTTTGGCGGGCTCGTTAGGCAACGCCCTCGGGACCTATGCCGGCTTTGTCCTCGCCGGCCTCCTGCGTTAATAGGACTCCGAAAGAAGTGGCTCGCCCTCATTCCTGGAGCAATGAGCTCCGCGAATCCCGAGCGTCGCTCAGCACCCCATCGAATAGCGACTGGTCCACACGGCGTCGCAGAGCTCCGCCCTCCAGGTTTCTGGGCAGACCGGTCCCATGACTCCGGCGCCGGATTTTTAGCGGCAGCGAAGCTGGGTGAGGAACTAAAACGCGGCCCGCGTTAGTCGGCCATCGCCTGGAAAACCAGGATCCCGAGCTCGATCAACGACCAGACGCAGAGCCCGGTGACGAGCGCGTAGACCGCGAAATCGACGAGATAACCGCGATGGTTTTTCTCCCCGAGATAATCGGTGCTGATCTGGCGGAAGGCGCGCAAATCGGCGCGCCGGGTGGCGGCGTCACGCTTCTGGACGGTGACCGGTTCCTCGATCGGCGAGTGAAAACGGTAGTCGGTGCGCGGGCACGTCGGTTGGCGACGCGGGGCGCGGTCATCATGACGCGCGAGCGTCTGCTCGGAATGGAATAGTGATAATGATTTCATGTCTAGTGGTTTTGCGTTTCGTGATACCCGGAGGTGTTCCAGATAACCCGAGGCGACGGCCACGGGGAAAACTCTCAGCCTTCATTGCCCCCGCACGATTCGCGGTGGCGGCTGTGATCAGGGCGTAACTATGCGGCCTGCCGGGAATCGGCGGCGCCAGTGGAAGCGCTGATCGGTTTCATCTGTGCCTTCTTTACAGCGGCTTTCGTGCCTGTCGAGGGGTATCCGAGAAGATGGCTTGCAAGTCATTGCGGGGGAGGGAGAAGGGACTAAAACTTTCTGGTGATTTGCCGTTCGCGAAGGACTGCCGGAGGCTTCTTCCGCGCCATGAGACCACCGAGTCGTCCCTGCACCCGTCGTGAAGCCGCGCGCTTGCTCGCCGGAACTGGCGCCGCAATTTTACTCTCGCCGGCCGTGACCATCGCCCAGCAAAACGCGCCTCTGCTCACGCGCGCGGTCCCTTCCACGGGTGAAAAAATTCCCGCCGTCGGCCTCGGCACGTGGCAGGTTTTCGATGTCGGCGGCGGCGCTGCGAAACGTCAACCGCTGCAAGAAGTGCTCGCCCGTTTCGTCCAGCTCGGCGGCAAAGTGATCGACACTTCGCCGATGTACGGCCGCGCCGAGGAAGTGGTCGGCGACCTCGTTGATGAACTAAAACCGCGCGCGCGCATGGTCGGGCTCGTCGCCGGCGCCTAACGAGTCATGACCGCGCCGCTTCGTCTCGCGATGTGGTCCGGCCCGCGCAACATCTCCACCGCGATGCTGCGGGCGTGGGGAAATCGTGCCGACACGCTGGTGGTCGATGAACCGCTCTACGCCTTCTACCTCGCCGCGACCGGGAAACCGCATCCCGTGGCCGAGGAAGTGATCGCGGCCGGGGAAACAGATTGGCGCAAGGTCGCTTCGCGCCTAACGACCGGCGACACCGCCGGGATGCGAATCTTCTACCAGAAGCAGATGACCCATCACCTGCTCCCGGAAGTGGGACGCGAGTGGCTCGCCGGCCTAACGAACTGCTTCCTCATCCGCGATCCGGCCGAGGTCATCGTTTCCTACCTCAAGAAGAACGACGATCCGCTCCTGGAAGATCTCGGTTTTGTCCAACAGGCAGAGATTTTCGATGGGGTGCGCGAGCGGTCGGGGACGATCCCGCCGGTGATCGATGCGCGCGATGTTTTGCAGGATCCGGCGCGGACGTTGCGGCTGCTCTGCGAGGCCGTCGGCGTGGAGTTTGATTCGGCGATGCTCTCGTGGCCCCCGGGTCTGCGCGAGACGGATGGAGTCTGGGCCAGGCATTGGTACGGCGAAGTCGCGCAGTCGACCGGGTTCGCTCCCGACCGCGCGCCGCGCGTGGAAGTGCCGGCGCGTTTACGCGCGATCGAGGCGCGCTGCCGCGAAGGCTATGAGCGGCTCGCGCAATACCGCCTACACTAAACTCCTGCTGATTTCAGTAAGTAGTCGCGGATGAATTGGACCATTGAATAGAAGAGATAATCGGCGTTTTTCTTTTTGCCGAAGCCGTGGCCCTCGTCTTTCCCGAGCATGTACCAGACGGGCGTCTTCTGTTTCTTGAGCGTGGCGACGATCTGTTCCGCCTCTGATTTAGGTACTCGCGGATCGTTTGCGCCCTGGATGACGAAGAGCGGCTTGGTGATTTTCTCGGCATTGTTCAGGGCTGCGATCTTTTCCATGAAAGCGGCCATCTTCGGATCGCGCTCGTCGCCGTACTCGACCCGGCGCAGGTCGCGCCGGTAGCTCTCGGTGTTCTTCAGAAAGGTGGCGAGGTTCGAAATACCGACGACATCGACCGCGCAGCGGATGCGGTCGGCGTAGTTCGTGGCGACCTCGAGAGTCATGAATCCCCCGCAGGAGCCGCCATAGGCCATGACGCGGCCGGCATCGAGCTGCGGCTGGGTTTTGATCCAGTCGAGCAGGGCCGAGATGTCCTTGTAGGAGTCCTCGCGTTTGAAGCCGTTATCGAGGAGGAGATAGGACTTCCCGTAGCCGGATGACCCGCGAACGTTAGGCAAAATCATCGCGCAACCGAGCTCGTTGAAGAGGTAGTTATTCCGCCCGGCAAATCCGGGTCGCGCCTGCCCTTCCGGCCCGCCGTGGATGTTGACGATGACCGGCCGCGGGCCCGGGAACTTTTTCGCGTCCGGTTGATAGAGAAAGCCGGTGATCTCGCGGTCATCGAAAGATTTCCAGCGGACGAGCGTCGGTTCGACGAAACGTTCCGCCGGAATGCCGCCGGTCTCGCTCGTCGTCCAGCGCGTCGCGGCGTTGTTTCCCCCGCTCGGTGACCAGGTGTAGACGTCCGAAGGCGAGCGCGCGCCGTTCACGTTGAAGGCGAGCAGGTCCTGTTTGTGATGCCACTTCAGGCCGGAGATGACCGAGGCGGAAAGCGGCGGATTGAAGACTGGGTCGGGCTGCGCGGTCGCGGTCATTTTGCCGTCGTGCAAGGCAACCGCGGTGACGTGCAGAGTGCTCGTGCCGTTTTCATTCAAGGTGTAGGCGAAGTGCTGGCCGTCGTCACTCAAATCCCAGTCGTCGACGTCCCACTTCGCGTCGGGCACGAGGTAGGTGTGCTCCTTACTCGCGAGATCGAGGTAAGTAAGCCGCTGGAATTCCGAATCGCGATCGGTTGTGACGAAGATGCCTTTCCCGTCCTTGGCGAAACGCGGACTCGCGTAGGCGACTTTTTCAGCGCCTGCCGCGGGCCGCGGCGTCAGCTCGGTGCGCGCGCCGGTCTTGGTGTCGAAGAGCCAGAGATAACTCTCGTTAATCGAGACGTACTCGACCACGAGAAGCTTTGCGTCGTCGGGCGACCAATCGGCAATTTCCCAGCCACCGCCTTTTACTTCCGCGAGGAGGCGATCGCTTTTCGGGTCGTTAGGCGCCTCGAGGTAGATGTCGGTATCGGCGCCGTTGCGCCGCGTCGAAGTGTAGGCGACGCGCTTCCCCTCCGTGCTCCAGGTCGGCGCGGAGTTGCGCGCTTTGCCGTCGGTCAGCAGAGTCACTGCGCCGGTCGCGAAGTCGTAGCGATAGTTCTGGTTGAACTCATTGCCGCCGGCGCTTTTGGAGAAGACGAAAAAAGCGCCCGCCTGTGGATCGAAGCTCGCGTCATTGATCCGGTCGGCGAAAAAAGTGAGCTGCGTGCGCGCGCCGCCGGGCTGGGTGATGAGGTGCACCTGGTTGGTGTCGCCGAAGCGGGTGAGGATGAGCATCTCCGGCTTGTCCGGCTGCCAGTCGAGAAACGTAGCCGCGCGCGATTCGGTGTAACGGCCGACCTGCTCGGCGATCTCGGAGGGAAGCGGCGGCACGCCGTCGAGCAGGAGGCTGTCGGGCGGGGTCAGGGTCGAGGAAGGTTCCGCGGCCTGGAGGAGGGCCGGCACGAGGAGCGAGCAAAGCAAAAGACGGGCATTCATGATTCGGTTCGATATGCTAGGCCGGCCCATCCCGATGCAAACCAATGCTCCAGCGATTTAACGAAAAAAACCGCGACCTGCTCGTGACCATCAACGGCCGGCTCGTGCCGCGCGACGAAGCGGGCGTGAGCCCGTTCGATTCCGCGGTCCAGGGCGGCGACGCCGTCTGGGAAGGTTTGCGGCTTTATCGGGGCCGCATCTTCAAACTCACGGAACATCTCGAGCGCCTTCGTCGTTCCGCGAGCGCGCTCGATTTCACGGAGATTCCGCCTAACGAAAAGCTAATCGAGGAAATCCGCCGCACCCTCGCCGCGAACCAGATGGAAGACGGCGTCCACGTCCGCCTCACCCTGAGCCGCGGCGTGAAGACCACTTCCGGGATGGACCCGCGCCTCAACCAAAGCGGCCCGACCCTGATCGTGCTCGCGGAGCACAAGGCGCCGGTCTATG
>JBPCRH010000365.1:0-3875 GCA_050997075.1 Chthoniobacterales bacterium | reverse complement strand
GCACCAAGCTTGGCGGCGTGCTGCCGCCAATTTTCGCTCAGCGTGTTCTCGCCGCGACGATCGGCCAGCGGCGCGAAACGCGAGAGCGCGGCGTGCAGGAACCAGCCGAGCCAGATGCTCTCGCCTTTGCCGCCGACGCCGACGCGATTCATCCCGTCGTTCCAGTCGCCGGTGCCGATCAAGGGCAGCCCATGCGCGCCGACGGCGAGACTGGTTTCGAGTGCGTGCACGCAATGCTCGAAGAGCGTTCCCCGTATCCCCGAAATGGTCGGCTGGAAAAACGCTTCGTGTTCGTCCGGTTTCAAGACCGGGCCGTCGAGGAAGGGCACGAGTTCATCAAGCACACCGACGTCGCCGGTGACCTCGATGTATTGCGCGGTGACGAAGGGCAGCCAGATCCGGTCGTCGGAGATGCGCGTGCGCACACCCTGGCCTAACGGCGGCAGCCACCAGTGCTGCACATCGCCCTCCACGAATTGCCGCGCCGCTGCGCGCAGCAGGTGTTCGCGGGTAATCTGCGGCCGCGCAACACTCAGCGCCATGACGTCCTGAAGTTGATCGCGAAAGCCGTAAGCGCCGCTCGCCTGATAAAACGCGGCGCGCGCCCAGATCCGGCAGACGAGCGTCTGATAAAGGAGCCAGCGATTCAGCAGCAGATCCATCGCGCGGTCGGGCGTCTTCACCTGCACGGTGCCGAGGATTTCGTCCCAAAGGGCGGTTGCTTCCTGGAAGACCGCATCGAGATCGGCGGCGCGGTAATGTTGGATCAACGCCCGCGCCTCTTCTTTGGTCGCGGTTTCGCCGAGGAAGAAAACGATCTCCACCGAGCTTTCGGACGCGAGCTCGATCTTGGTTTGGAGCGCGCCGCACGGGTCGAGGCCGCCACCTACTGTGTTCGTTAGGCTGTTCGCGTCGCCCAGCGCAGCCGGGCGATCGAGGGCGCCGTTGCGCCCGAGAAATTCCCGGCGATCGCCGGTCCAGGATTGCTGGCGTCCGCCCAGATCGGCAAAGGCGACCCGCGTGCCAAAGGCCGCGCTCCAATGATTCCGCGCGAACATGGCGTTGGTCTCCGGATCGATCTCCGTCACGACAAACGGCGCGGTTGCGGCGCGCGAAGCGCCGAGCACCCATTCGACGTAAGCCGTTATCGAAAGCCGGCGCGGCCGACCGGACTGGTTCCTGATCGTTAGGCGCGAGATCTTGATCGGATCGTGCACCGGCACGTACTGCAGCAGTTCGAGCCCGATGCCATGCGAAGTGTGCTCGAAACGGCTGTAACCCTGGCCGTGCCTAACGACATAGGGAAACGCTTCCTCGCGGATCGGCAGTGCGGTCGGCGTCCAGAGCGTCCCGTCCTCGTCGCGAAGGTAGATCGCTTCGCCGGGACGATCGGAGACGGGATCATTGGACCAGGGCGTGATTTGATTCTGCTGGCTGTTCCCCGCCCAGGTATAGCTGCTGCCTCCGACCGAGGTTTGAAAACCGAAAGATGGGTTGGCGATCACGTTAATCCAGGGCGCGGGCGTCCATTGCCCGGCGCTGAGAACAGTCACATATTCGCGGCCGTCTTTGGAGAAACCGCCGAGGCCGTTGAAGAAGTCGAGCTCGGGTCGCGGGACCGATTGCGGCGTTTCCCTCGGAGCGAGACGGCGCTGCGGTCTTGTCGTTAGGGCATCCGTCTCATCGAGACGTTTTAGTTGCTCGAAAAGACTGCCGCGGCGGCTGAAGAGCACCGCGCGCGCGGCATTCTGGAGCAGGCTGCGCGCTTCGTCCGAGACAAGACTTGTCCGCAAAATAGAGAACGCGCCGCGGGTGGTCTCGGCGTCGCCGGAAGGCCGGCGCGCTTCGGCCGCGCGCGCCATCGCTTCCAACGCGGTGCGCAAATCCTGCGCATACGATTCCGGATATTCGTTCAGGATGACCAGGTCGACAGCCAGAGCCAGCCGCTTCATCCGCCAGTACTCATGCGCCTGGAGCAGTTGCCTGACGAGTTGGAGATCGTTGACGTCGTCGATCCGGCAGAGCACGATCGGCAGGTCGCCGGAAATACCGTAAGGCCAGAGTACCGGTTGCGCCCCTTCGGCGCGCACGAGCGCATCGGAAGAAGGGCGGAGCGCCGGGCTCGAGTAGATGACGTGGCTGGCGAGACGCTGGAACATCGTCGCTTCATCCTGCCCGATGCCGAGATGGAAGAGCTGCACCTGCGCCTGCGTCCAGGCGAGCGTGGTGGTGCGTTCGAAGGCCGCCGGCGTGCGATGCTTGTCGATTAAGTCGAGCACTTTGCCGCGGGAATCCGCCGCCATCGTCCAAAAGGTGACGTGCGCAGTCGCACCCGGCGCGAGACGAACCCGCCGCCGAATGCTGAAGACCGGATCGAGCACGGCGCCGGCGGTGTTGGAGAGCGGCTGCCCGTCGATCACCGAAACTGGCGTGCGAATCACGCGCCCGCGACCGAGGAAGCGCGCGCGATCGGTTTCGAATTGGACGCCTGCGACCGTCTCGCCTTCGACGATCGCGAGATGAGCCGCCCAGATTTCCGGTTCGTTAGGCGCGCCGCGCCGGCGGGTGGCCAGGATCGCGCCGAGATCGGCGGCGAATTCCGTCTCCACGAACAGATTCGAAAACGCCGGATGCGCGGTGTCGGCCGCTTCGGGTGCGAGGACGATTTCCGCGTAGGAGGTCAGCTCGATTTCGCGCGTTCGATTTCCGTTGTTAAAAACAGTGATCCGGCGGACTTCGGCGTCGTCTTCGGGCGAGACGGCCACGTCCATCCGGGTCTCGATCGTTCCATCGCGCCGCGAAATTTCCACCCGATCTTCGAAGAACGCCGCGTCGTAGGAATCGGGCTCGACGCCACTCGGTTGATAACCCGCCGACCAGACTTCGCCGGTCTCGGCGTCGCGCAGGAAAAAGTAAGTGCCCCAGCAATCGCGACTCGGATCTTCGCGCCAGCGGGTCACGGCCATCTCGCCCCAGCGGCTGTAACCCGAGCCCGCTGTGGTCAGCATCACAGTATAGCGGCCATTCGAGAGAACCTGCGTCTGTACGGTTGCCTGATGGGCCGAGCGAAAACGGCGCAACGACGAAGGACCAAGCTCGCGCACGCGCGGCGTCGCTTTCCCTTCCTGCGGGCGCAGATGGGTGGCATCAATGTCGCGCGGCGGCCGTTCCTGGAGCAAAAGCTCCGTCGCCTGCACGATCGGTTCGGCGTGAAAACGGGAGCGCATCGCACCTGCCTGCAACGTGTTCGCGAGCGCGATCAGCGTCATGCCCTGGTGATGCGCCATGTAGCAGCGGACCACGGCCACCTTCGCATTTTCCGGGACGCGCCGCGGCGTGTAGTCGAGCGCTTCAAACCAGCCGTAGCGACCATGGCCGCCCGCGGCGGCGAGCCGGGCGAAATTTTGCACGGCGGCGCGCGGTGCGATCATCGCGGCCAGCGCGGTCGCGTAGGGAGCGACCACGGCGTCGTCACCGAGCCCGCGTTTTAATCCCAAGCCGGGAACGCCAAAACTCGAATACTGATAGGTAAATTCGAGATCGCGCGCGTTGTAGGCGGACTCCGAGACGCCCCACGGCAACTGCCGTTCCGCGCCATACTCTTCCTGGCGCCGGACCACGTGACGATTCGTTTCGTCGAGGAGACATCCGCGCGGATTTCGCATCACGAGGTTCGGCATCAGGTATTCGAACATCGAGCCCGACCACGAGATCAAGGCCGCCCCGCTGTGCACCGGCGTCACGACGCGTCCGAGGTGAAACCAATGGCGCGTCGGCACATCGCCTTTGGCGATCGCGAGGAAGCTGGCGAGGCGCGCTTCGGAGGCGAGGAGATCGTAAAAACTTTCGTCGAGCGCACCGTCGGATACGCGATA
>JBPCRH010000352.1:0-3801 GCA_050997075.1 Chthoniobacterales bacterium | reverse complement strand
GATCGCGTCCTTCACCTCGTGCGCGATCGTATGCCCCGCGCGGACCGTGATCGTCTCATCCACGCGCACATGCAGATCGACGTAAAAGGACAGACCCATCTTGCGGACGAGACATTTCTCGACCTCGAGCACGCCCGGAACTCCGCCCGCCGCCTGACAAACCGCGCGCACGATTTCCCCCTGCGGCGCGGTGTCCATGATCTCGTGGAGCGCGGGGTAAAGGAGGCGCCAGCCATTGATGGCGATGAGCGCGCAGGCAAAGAGCGCCGCCCAGGCATCGGCATCTTCCCAGCCCGGCCCGCCTAACAATGCGATGGAAATACCGATAAAGGCCGCGATCGAAGTGAAGGCATCGGTCCGATGATGCCAGGCGTCGGTTTGCACGGCGGTGCTTTCGAGCGACTTGCCGAAACGATTGACGGAGCGAAAGAGCAGTTCCTTCACGATCACGACGACGACGAGCACGATGAGGGTGAACGCTTTCGGCGGATGATGCGGCTGCGTGATTTCGTAGGCGCTGCGGATGGCGAGGGCGAGCGCGGCCGCGATCACGCCTAACGACACGACCACGGCCGCGACCGGCTCGGCTTTCCCGTGCCCGTAGGGGTGAGTCTCGTCGGGCGGACGCGCGGCAAGCTTCAAGCCTCCCCAGATGATGGCGGAGCCTGCGATGTCGAGCGCCGACTCGATCCCATCCGCGATTAGGACGTAGGAATTCCCGAGAAGCCCGGCGGAAATTTTCGCGCCCGCGAGGAGACAATTCGCCCCCATCCCGAGAAGCGCGATGCGCGCGCCGGTGCGGAGATTGCCCGCGGGAGTGTTCGCGGTAGGCTGCGGCGGAGAGGACATGGAATGAGCCGAAGTATTAAAGCGATTGTCTATGAGGCGCACGGAAAACCCGAGGAGGTTTTGCGACTGGGCGAGCGGGAACTGCCCGCGCCCGGGCGGGGAGAAGTCGTCGTTAGGCTAAAAGCGGCGCCGATCAATCCGGCCGATCTGAACGCGATCGAGGGCAAATATCCGGTGCGCTTCGAGCTCCCGGCCACGCCCGGTTTTGAAGGCGCGGGCGTAATCGAGGAAATTGGCGCCGAGGTGCGTCCTCTCGCGGTCGGACAGCAGGTCATTCTCCCGCACGACCTCGGCACCTGGCGCGAAGCCGCGGTCGTCGCAGCCGATAAACTCGTCGCCGTGCCTAACGAGATCGCCCCCGCGCAGGCGGCGATGTTGAAGATAAATCCGATCACTGCGTGGAGGATGCTGCACGATTTCGTGCCGCTGGAGCGCGGCGATTGGTTGATTCAAAACGCGGCCAACTCCGCGGCGGGCCGGGCCGCGATTCAGATCGCGCACGAGCTGGGCTACCGCACGGTCAACGTCGTTAGGCGCCCGGAACTGATCGAAGAATTGCGCGCAGAAGGCGGCGACGTCGTCCTCCTCGACGACAACGATCTTCGCGAAGCCGTCGCGGCGGCGACGGAGAACGCGCCGATCCGGCTCGGGCTGAATGCGGTCGGCGGCGAAAGCGCGTTGCGGCTGGCGAAGATCGTCGCGCCGGAAGCGACGATCGTGACCTACGGCGCGATGAGCCTGAAACCCCTGACGATTCCAAACGGTCTGCTCATTTTTAAAAACCTCCGCTTCACCGGCTTCTGGGTAAACAAGTGGTACGAGCACGCGAGCGCCGCGGAGCGCGACGCGACCTTCGCGCGACTCTTTGACCTCGCGCGGCGCGGACTGCTCCAGACGAAAATCGAGCGCACCTACTCGTTAGGCGACTTTGCCGCGGCGATTGCGCGTGCGGGTGAAGGCAAACGCGCCGGCAAAATCCTGTTCCGCACCGATTGAGGTGCGGCTAGAACAGTTGTTATTGCGAGCCCCAATCGGCCGTCATTCCGAGCGGAGCCGTAGGCGGAGTCGAGGAATCCCGCGGAGCTGCGGGAAAGCCTTCGGCTCGGAATCTTCACAGAAACTCGACGGGATCCCTCGACTGCGCTGCGCTGCGCTCGGGATGACAGATCCGTCCAGGTCGCGGAGAAAGCGCCGCGCGATTTGCCGCGGGAGCGCAGACAGCTTTCTGTGCTCAATGAAAGCTCACCTGCTCGCTCTTGCTCTCCTCCTCTCGTCGTTAGGCGCCAGCGTTGTGCAAGCCCAGGACTGGGCAAAGGCGGCGCTCGAGAAATCGACCCGGCATCATGAATGGGTCGAGCTGCAAAGCGGCGGGCGCACGCTAAAGGCTTACGTGGTTTACCCGGAGGTGAAAACGAAAGCGCCGGCGGTCCTCGTGATTCATGAAATTTTCGGCCTAACGGACTGGGCGAAGGAACTGGCGGATGAAATCGCCGCCGCTGGTTACCTCGCGATCGTGCCCGATCTGCTTTCGGCCCCGGGCGGTAAGGACACTGAAAGTTACCCCGACAAAGAGGCCGCGATCAAGGCGGTCTCGGCGTTGAAAGCGGAGCAGGTTCTGCCCGATCTTGACGCCGCGGCGGCGTACGTGCGGAAGCTGCCGGCCGGCGATGGCACGCTCGCGGTGACCGGATTTTGCTGGGGCGGCGGCTGGGCTTTTCGTTACGCCAATCACGATCCCAAACTGAAGGCGGCTTTCGTTTTTTACGGGCCCGGCCCGAGTGAAAAATCGGAAGCGGAGAAGATCGCGTGCCCGGTTTACGGCTTCTACGGCAAACAGGATGCGCGCATCGGCGCGACGATTCCGAAGACCGAGGAAATCATGAAGTCGTTAGGCAAAACCTACGAGCCAGTGACCTACCCGGGCGCCGGTCACGGCTTCATGCGCGCGGGGGAAGCACCCGATGCGACCGCGGCCAATCGCGAGGCGCGCGACGAGGCGTGGAAGCGCTGGAAGTCCCTTCTGAAAAAGCTCGGAACTTAAAGCTGTAGCGGCGGCCTGTCGCCCCGCTGTAGCGGCGGGCGTGTCGCCCGCAAAAAGCGTCGCCCGCAAATTGCGGCGTGAAGCGCAGATCAGCGGCCGACACGGCCGCCTCTACACCCGGCTTTTCCAGACGGCGGCGTCGATGATCGACCAAAGGTGGATGAGCCAGCCGAGGAGAAAAATCCAGAGGACCCCGGCGAGACAAAACTGCAGGATCGCCATGAAGAGCCGCCCTTGCAGCAGCTGCCCCAGCCCTGGGATGAAAAAGCTACAGAGTGCCGCGATGACGTTGCCGGTAGAACCTCTTTCTGCCATGCAGAATTTTTAACCCATCCGGCGTCCGGCACAAGCGACTTCGTCGAGCCCGACCACGGCGTAATTTCTTCGGGAGGCGTGAGAAAACCGCTCGACGCCCGGAAATTTCTCGAGACGCTCGACCGGACACTGGCGATTTCGCCTAGCGAGAAGCGGCGCGCGCCGCGCGAGGAAATGCGCCCGTGAAGATTCGAACTTCAAACCTTCTGATCCGTAGTCAGATGCTCTATCCAGTTGAGCTACGGGCGCTGAACCCCCTCGCGCCGCTGCCGGCGTTGAGGGAGGCCTTTATTATATTCGATTCGAACCCTCGTCAAACCACGAGCCCGGAGCGAGCAACCGCCGCTGCGCAGCGGACCGGTTTTCCCTAGACATTCTTACGAGAACCGATAAAAACCCGCGCATGCTCACTGGCGACATCCGCGCCCAGATCGACCAAATCTGGAATGCCTTTTGGACGGGCGGCATCTCGAATCCGCTCGAGGTCATCGAGCAGATCACTTACCTCCTCTTCATTCGCCGGCTCGACGATCTTCACACACTCGAGGAAAACAAAGCCAGCCGGACAAAGAAGCCGATCGCGCGCCGCGTTTTCC
>JBPCRH010000248.1:0-2872 GCA_050997075.1 Chthoniobacterales bacterium | reverse complement strand
TGCGCCGCCGGATGGAAGAACAGGGCGTGCCCTCCCAGCGCTTGCTCCTCCCGCAAGTCATCTCGCTCGCGCCGCGCGACGCGGAATGGATCGAGCGCAATCTCGCGACCCTGCAAAAGATGGGACTCGGCGTGGAGGAATTCGGCCGCCACACCTTCAAGCTCGAAAGCCTGCCGCCGTTCCTGAGCGGGGCCGATCCCGCGCGCCTGCTCCAGGACGTGATCGACAGCCTCAAATCCGCCAGCCACAGCACCTCGCCGCTCCGCCTCGGCGAAGAGATGATCGCGAAAACGGTCTGCCGCCACGCGGTCAAGGCGAACGACTTTCTCCGCCCCGCCGAGGTGGAAAAATTGATCCACGACCTGCTCGAGTGCGAGCTGCCTTATTGCTGCCCGCACGGCCGTCCGACGATGATCCAGATTTCGTTAGGCGAGTTGGAAAAGAAGTTCGGGCGGAAGGTCTAGGACTTAGCCATCACCGAAGTGATGGTCAGCAGCGGCACGATCGCGAAGTGTTCCTCGCCATTTTCCTCGTAGAAGACAAACGCGGAAGTCTTTCGCGGCGTCAGGTTGATGAAGTCACGATGCGGGACGTGAAAAATCCGGCCGAAAGCGGTCTCAATCTGGAAGGGCTTGTTCTCGTTGATCAAGTTTTCGATCAGGGAGGCGTCCATCCCGGGAGTGTCGGCCTCCGCGGCGGAATGGTCAATGTTGACGGGCACTCTGCGATTGCGGCTCCCCGGGCGCACCTTAGGATCAGCCATGCTGCTTCGCTCTCTCCTTCTCCTTTGCGCAACCGTATCCCTCTGTCACGCCGGCACCGTCGCCGGACCGGGCGCGCCCGTCGCGTCGCCCGACAAGAGCCAATACAACCTCTTCCACCCCACGCCTAACGAACTCCTGCGCAGCTATTCCGCGGATCGTCCGAGTCAATCGACCGGACCTTACACGGTCGATGCCGGGCACTACTATTTCGAAGCGAGCGCGGCCAGCTACCTCTTCGACCGGCCCGGCGACGGCACGACCGTGCGGCAATGGAACGTGCTCCCGTTCAACTTCCGGATCGGCCTAACGAGTAACGTCGAGTTCGATCTATTCTACGCCGATTATGTGCACCTCGAGATCCGCGATCGCGCGGCCGGCACCACCGAAACGCGCCGGGGGTTTGGCGACCTCACGCTCCAGGCGAAGATCAATCTTCTCGGGAATGATGACGGCAAAGTCGCGTTCGGGCTGATCCCGTTCCTGAAAATCCCCACGAACACAAACGGACTCGGCAACGACTCGATCGAAGGCGGGCTCGGGATCCCCTTGCAGATCAGTCTGCCCGGTGGATTCGGGCTCGGCCTCGAGACCGGCGTGCAGGCGGTGCGGAACAGTGCTGACGACGGCTACGACACCGCTTTTTTTAATGCCGTGCTCGTGAGCCACTCGCTCTTCAGCGACCGGCTGAGCGGTTACGCCGAATACTACGATGTCGTAACCGCGAATTCCGCGGCGACGCACGCCGCCTTCGTCGACGTGGGGCTCGTTTACCAAATCCGGCCGAACGCCACGATCGACGCCGGCTGCAACTTCGGCCTGACCGACGCTGCCCCCGACTACCAGCCGTTCGTCGGATTCGCCGTCCGCTTTTAGGTGGCGCGAGCTTCCAGCTTGCGTGTTTCTCTTTCCAAGCGAGGCCGCCCTACAAGCAAACTAGCAAGCTAGAAGCGCGCGTCTCCGGCGGCTTCGCCAAAAAGCCGGAGCCCTTTCGGACTCCGGCCCTTCTACCGACGGGGCGGCCTCGTTAGGCGGCAGCTTCGGATTGCTGCATGCGTTTGACATCAGCAGCCGAGAGCGGCTGGCCGCCGATCGCCCAGTTGCCTTCTTTGAATTCCTCGATCCGGACCCAGGTGACACCGCGCAGGGCTTCACCTTCGATCGACACCATGGTGTCGGTCACTTTGCGGATCATTTCCTTCTTCTGCTCAGGGGTGAAAACATTTTCGATCAGTTGAATATTCACGAGTGGCATTTGTTTGTTCTTTCCTTGGTTTGGTTTGGTTTCGTTGCGGGACAAACTTGGAGCTCCGGACGATCGCTCGCCACGACATAGACTGTAGCAATCCGCTACTAAATCTGTAGGATGAACGAGCGGCGATGAGCATCCGATACAAACAGTTTTGTCCGGTGGCCAAGGCTGCGGAAGTCCTTGGCGAACGCTGGACCCTGCTCATCCTGCGCGAGCTTTTGATGGGCTCCACCCGTTTCTCCGATCTGCAGCGCGCCAATTCACAAATTTCGCCCACGCTTCTGACCAAGCGACTGAACGAGCTTCAGGATTTCGGGTTGCTCGTCAAAAAAGCCATTCCGCAACAGCGGCGAACCGAATACCAGCTCACCCCCGCAGGTCGGGAACTGATGCCGGTGATCGTGAGCCTGGCGAAATGGGGCATGAAATGGGCCCGTGGTCAGATGTCCGATGACGAACTCGATGTCGATTTGCTCATGTTCGATCTCACCCGGCGCATCGACACCAGCGAACTGCCGGGCGGCCGCCACGTCATCCAGTTTATCTTCGCTGATCTCACGCAATTCAAGAATTGGTGGATCGTACTCGAGCAGGATGGCGCGCGCGAACTCTGCCTGCAAAATCCGGGCGGCCCGGTCGACGTCCAAATCCGCACCGAATTGCGCACGATGACGAAGATTTGGGCCGGCGACTGTGACCTGCGCGCGGCTCGCAGGGCCGGCCGGCTCCACGCCACCGGTAATCCCGCCCTCATTCGCACGATGTCCGCCTGGCTGCGCATCGGCCTCTTCGCCAATGTCCGCCCTCACTCCGAGACGCCGAAAGCCTCTCGGCGGGCCGTCCTGCGAGCGAACGAGCA
>JBPCRH010000200.1:0-5839 GCA_050997075.1 Chthoniobacterales bacterium | reverse complement strand
GTTCCGTGCCCGTGAGCGTCGCCTGCTTTTGCAGGAAATGATTCACGAGCAGCGGCACGTCTTCGAGCCGGTCGCGCAGCGGCGGGATTTCCACCGGGATGACGGCGAGACGGTAGTAAAGATCCTCGCGGAAAGTGCCGTCCTGGATTTTTTGCTGGAGCGGTTCGTTCGTCGCACCGACCACGCGCACGTTCACCGGGATGCTCTTGTTTTCTCCGACCCGGCGCACTTCGCGTTCCTGGAGAACGCGGAGCAGTTTCGTCTGGAGCGAGGTCGCCATCGAGTTCACTTCATCGAGGAAAATCGTCCCGAGATTTGCTTCCTCGAAAAGTCCCTGCTTGTCCGCGACCGCCCCGGTGAAGGCGCCTTTTTTGTGCCCGAACAATTCGGACTCGAGCAAATTTTCCGGAAGCGCGCTGCAGTTGATCGCCACGAAAGGATGATGCTGCCGGTTGCTGTTGAAGTGCAGCCCACGCGCGACCAGCTCTTTGCCGGTGCCGCTTTCGCCCTGGATCAAAACCGTGGAGTCAGTGTCCGCCACCTTGTTGATCAGGTTGTAGACCTTCTGCATTTTCTCGCTCGCGCCGACGATGTTCTCGAACTTGTATTTATTCTTGAGCTCTTTGCGGAGGTAGGTGTTCTCCCGCATCGTCGATTGGTAATCGAGGGCGCGTTGCACCGTCATCTGGAGCTCGTCGATCTTGAACGGCTTCGGCACGTAACCGTGCGCGCCCATTTTCATCGCCTCGATCGCGGTATCGACGGAGGCGTAGGCGGTGATGAGAATCACGAGCGTCTGCCGATGATGCTCGCGGACGTGGCGGAGAACGTCGAACCCGCTCATCGTTTCCATCTTCACGTCGGTGATGACGATCTGCGGCTCGATCTCGTCGAGCTTCTCGACCGCTTTGGCCGCGGAGCTGAAGGGAAAAACCTGGTGACCTTTTTCGCGGCAGAGAGTCACGATGACTTCCACCATCGCGGGTTCGTCGTCGATGATGATGATCTTGGCCATGGTTAGGGGCGGACGTTATTTCAGGCGTGAGAAAAGAAAAGGCAAAAATGAGAAAACGCTTTTTAGGGAAGTTGCAATTTTCCGCACGCGAGCAGCCAGTCGACCGGTGCGCGCCAGGCGATGATCTCGTCGTAAACCTCCGCCGCGCTGCCAGTGAACGGAAGCGCGATGAGGTCGGCGAAATATTCCGGCGCGATGCGGCCCAGAACCTCGCCTTGGTGCAAGGCCCGCGCCCCGTTTATCGTCGCCATTTCCAAAATCTCCCGCGCCGCCAAATTTGGGTGTGCGGCCCGCACCGCTCGCATTTCTGAGAAAAGACTGAGCGAGGAATTGCTCGCGATGCTGTCGGTGCCGAGACAGATGTTGAAGCCGAGCGCGCGCAGTTTTTCGAGGGCGAAAGGCGTGTGCCGGAAATAGCGGCTGCTCCGCGGACAATGCGCGATCTGAAAACGCGGTCCCTCCGCAAGGAGTGCGAAGTCGGCCTCGCTCAATTCATTTAAGTGCACGACGAGCCAGCGTTCATCGAGCGGTTGGCGGGCGCGCAGCGCGGCGAGCGGAGTGCGCCCCGCCGTGCAATCGTCCATCGGCCGGCCGAGCGTCTGCAGGAGATCGAAGAGCGGCCCGCGACCGTCGCGGAACATCTCCATCTCCTCGTGCGACTCGGCAAGGTGCATCGTCAGCGGAAGATTTTGCGCCGCCGCCAAACGCGAGAGCGCCGGCGAGGCAGTGTAGGGCGCGTGCGGGCTCAGGCCGAAATGCGCGACGCCTTTCCCGAGCGCGCGCGCGCGCGCGACGAGTTTCGCTGGCTCCGCATCCGGCCGCACGTCGATCAATTCCAGAAACCAAAAGATGCGCAGCGGCGGCGGGGCGGTGCGCGGAAGCAGTTCCGGCATCGATTCGATGTTCGCGATCGTGGTCGTGCCCCAGCGGCGCGCTTCCACAAAACCGGCCGCGATCGACGCGAGATAATCCTCTTCCGACAACTCACGGCGAAGCCCGTTGATCTGCCGGATCCAATCCGCGAACGAGCGCGGCGGCGGGATCTTCCCGCGCAGCGCGGTGAAATCGAGATGGCAATGCCCGTTGATCAGCCCGGGCAGTAAAACCACCTCGCCGAGGTCGGTGACCGGGCCGGCGTTCCGGGCGCGCACCTCGGCGAAATTCCCGCAATCGACGATCCGCTCGCCTCCGACTACGACAGCGCCATCCTCGAGCACTGGGCCCAGCATGGGAACCAGAAGACGCGCGCGGTATGTCATCCCGAGCGGAGCCCGCGGAGCGGGCGCAGCCGAGGGATCCCGTGGAACTGCCGAGAAGCCCCGCTCCATGGACCCCGCCCCGGAGCTTCTCGGTTGCTCCACGGGATCCTTCGACTGCGTTCCGCTGCGCTCCACTCCGCTCAGGATGACGGTGACGGGGGACCCTTCACGACGGTTCGCGCTTCCGCCACGAGGATGTTGCAGGCTTCCTGGCAGAGGAGCGGGAGGACGTTTTCGCCCCGGCCCGTTTGGTCGCCGGGCGCGATGAATTTATCGAGCGGCAGGCGAAAAGAAGGGCGCGCCTTCGATTCATCGCGCGGCCAGAGGATCGTGCGCAGACAGCCCGGCTCGCCCCCGCGCGAGCGGCAGACGCGGTTCACGAGCGTGTCGATTTCGCCGTCGGAAATTTTCGCGGCCACCCGATACATCCCGGTCTGCCGGCCGAGTGTCGCGCGCAGCGGCGTTGGCTCGAGCCGGCTCGCTTCCCAGCGCTCCAGCGCCGCGAGCCGACCCGGATAAAAAAAATCGAGCGCCGCACGCACCGCGGGCAGATCCGGGAGTTCGAGCCGCCAGCCGTGCCGCAGGTTCGGCGCGGTTTTTAGTGGCCGGTATTTCCCGGCGTCGTCGAAGCGCCCGAGCTCGATCGCATCGTGAGGCGAATGATAAACGACGAGATCCTCACGCCCGTCATCTTCCCGATGGTGAAGCACTAAACCGTTTTCGGTCGTGACGATCCGGATCTGCCCGATGCCGCGCCCGCCCGCCGCGAGCCACTCCGCGAGGACCCGCTCAACCGGCGGCGGCGGCATCGTGCTTCTTCGAAGTGGAAATAGCCCGCGCGAGCAGGACCGCGACGTGCTCGAGAAAATCCCGGTCGTCTTCGGAGAAGGCGTCCAGCTTATCGCTCTCCGCGTCGATGATGCCGCAGACGCGTTGCTTCGCCTCGCTCTTGATCGGGACGACGATCTCGGAGCGTGTGTTCCAAAAGGTCGGCAGATAACGAGCGTCCTTTTGCACATCGGGCACGACCAGCGTCTCCTGCGATTCCACGACCGCACCGCAGAGACCCTGCGTCACCGGGAACCGTGGATAGGTCGGCGGCTCCTCGCCCGTGCCCGCGACGATGACGCATTCCCTGCGCGTCACTTTATAGATTCCGACCCAGCGATAACCGCGTTCGGCCCGGATCAGCTCCGCAGTCTTGCGCACGCAGAGCGGCTTGTGCGCATCGGCCAGGACATAGGCGCCGAGATCCTGGAGCAGCTCGGTCAAATTTTCCTTCACAGCCGCGAACCAACCCGCCACAGGCTGTGCAGCCGCGTCGAGATCAAGGGCATCGGCGGCGAAAGTCTGCGCCTGCGCCACGATGATCTCGGCAAATTCCGGCGCCGTCCCGATCGCACTTCCGTAATAAAGCGAACGCCCACGCACCTGGTGCGGATTGCCCTGGAAGTCGCTCGGCCCGATCCCGAGCAGGACCGGAATATCTTCGTAACTATGCAGGCCGTCGGAGATGAAAAACGGGACGACCACGACGTGTGGCGTATTCGTTAGGCTGGTCCAGTCGGAGATCAGCGGCGGCTCTTCCATGTAGGCGCTCTGCACCGACGCGTAACGGCCGAGCGCCGCGATTTTTCCCACCTGACGCTTCGCCGCAACGGCGCTCTGATCGTTCAGCGCAGTGCCGTGGCCGACGATCAACAGACTGGTCTCCGCTTCGGCCACGCCGGGCGCAATTTCACGCGCGCGCCCGAGGAGGAGGTCGGTCACGCCGGGATGGTTGCCGACCGGTGCGCAATAATTCCAGACCTGCCCGCTCGGCCGCGTCGTTAGGCGGCCCTCCAGTTCGAGCTCCCGCGGGATCACCGTCTGGGTGAAATAACCTTCGCTGATGAAGTTCGGGACAACGTAAACCTCGCGCACCGCCGGATCGGAAAAGAGCAGCAGCGCATCGCGCAGGCTTGGCTCTTCCTTCCAAAAACAGCAGGCGACTTCGCGAAAAAGCCAGCGTTCCCGGATCACCGCGGCCTGCCGCAGGCTCGGCGCGCTGGAGTCGGCATTCACGGTCGACCCGTGCCCGACGATGAGAAGCGCGGCGTCGTCGAACGAGGACATGCGTAACCTTACGAACGCGCGGCAACCGCGAAAGCGGGTTTTCGCGCGGCCGCCGGCGTCGTTAGTCCGACGATTCTTCTCCCGGTTCGGGCTTGTCGGAGCCGCCTTTGCCATAGGTCTGCCGCAAAATCTGCCCGATCATCGGCGCGGCTGCGCTCCCGCCGTGCACCTTGCTCCCGACCTCGCCTTCGTAAACCGCGGCGAACGCATACTGTGGATTCTTCGCGGGCACAAAACCCGCAAACCAGGCCGCGGTCCGCTCTTTTTCCTTCGGGCCCCATTGCGCCGTCCCGGTTTTTCCAGCGACCGAGACATCGTCGAGACTCGCGCGATGTGCGGTCCCGAGCGGCGCGTTTACCGCATCAACCAGACCGGTTCGCACTTCCTCCATCGTCTGGGGCGCGGCGCCGATTTCTTTTTTCACCCGCACCGCGTAGGCGGCGACGATTTCGTTGCTCACCGTCTGCACCTGTTGCACGAGCCGAGTCTGATAAAACGTTCCGCCATTCGCCACGATCGCCATCGACTGCGCCATTTGCAGCGGGGTCACGAGCAGATCGCCCTGGCCGATCGATAGATTCGCGATATCCCCCCCGAGGATCCGGCGGTTGTGCGTCTTCTGCATGTAGGCGTCGTTAGGCAAACGCCCTTCCGCTTCGCCTTTGAGCGGCACGCCGCACTTCGCACCGAAGCCGAGGCGCGAAGCCCAATCCATGATCGGTTCCGCGCCGGTTTTCATCCCGACTTGGTAAAACCAGGTGTCGCACGACTGCGTAAGCGCCTCGACGAAGTTGAGCGAGCCGCGGTCGGTGTGTTTCCAGTTGTGGCAAACGGTGTTGCCGATCTGCATCTCCGGCACGCATTCGTATTGATCGTCGACCGTGACCGCGCCGGTCTCGAGCGCGGCGATGCCGACCGCGACCTTGAAGGTCGAACCCGGCGGATAAGTCGCGCGATAGGCGCGCGGGAGGAGCGGAATGTCGGGATCGTTTTGGAGCTGCTTGTATTTCGCGCTCGAGATCGAGGGAATGAAAACGTTCGGGTCGAAAGTCGGCCACGAAGCCATCGCGAGGATGTCGCCGGTGTGCGGCTCCATGATGACGATCGCGCCCCGCTGCGCCTTCGCGGCGAGCGCTTTCTCGGCGCGTTCCTGCATCTTCAGATCGAGCGTGGTGACGACGTTGTAGCCGGGAACCGGCGGATCGACCACGCGATCGGAAGTCTTTTTTCCGTCGCGGTCGAAGGTCACTTTGTAATGGCCCGGCCGGCCCGTGAGCATGCTGTTGAATGTCTGCTCGAGCCCTTCGCGGCCTTCCGTCTCCGGCCAGAGGAGCTGGCCATTTTGAATGATCCCGTCGGCGTTGCGACTCGTCCGGCCGGTGTAGCCGATGAGCGCGCCCGCCAGCGCGCCCTGCGGATAAATGCGCTGGTAAATCGGCTTCAGCGAGAG
>JBPCRH010000183.1:0-6366 GCA_050997075.1 Chthoniobacterales bacterium | reverse complement strand
GGCGGCCGGCGGGTTCGTGCATTTGCAGAAACAGTTCGCGCGCCCGACGCATCCAAAAGATGGCCGGCGGATGTATCCGGCGGTGCGCCTCTTCCGGCCTGCGGAGAAGAATTTGCAGCCGTTCGCGCCGCAGCGGCATCGCTTCCAGATCGACAACTTCCTTAACCTCCTCCGCCGGCAGGTGGATGCGATCCTCGCCTCCGACCACGGGAAGAATCCTTGGTCGCCGACAACTGCGCCGACCATCGCACTCGAAAATTAACCGCAGAGAGCGCAGCGGTCGCAGAGAAGAAGAGAAGGTGAAGCCGATTCAATTCTCGAACTGTCATCCCGAGCAGAGTGAGGGATCTCGCAAGCGTCGCTCGGGCGGTTTTGCCTAACGGCGCCGGACTACGCTTGCGAGATCCCTCGCCGTCTCCGCGGCTCGGGATGACAACCCGTCCGCGCGCACGCCACCAAGGCCCGTCGCTTCCGTCTCCGCACTCCGCGTCCTCTGCGTCCTCTGCGGTTAATTTTTCAGCAGCTCGCCCGGCGCCCCGCGCCCGACGATGCGCCCGCGCTCGATCAGCACCACCTCCTCACACAACGCGATCGCCTCCGCGCGGTCGTGCGTGACGTAGAGCATCGGGAGATCGAATTCGTTAGGCAACCGCCGCAACTGCTCGAGAATCGTCTCGCGCAGTTCGCGATCGAGGCCCGTGAGCGGTTCGTCGAGGAGCAGTAAACGCGGCTCCGAGAGCAGCGCCCGCCCGAGCGTGACCCGCTGCCGTTCCCCGCGCGAAAGCTGCCGCACATCGCGCTCGAGGAGCGGCTCGATCCCGAGAAATTGGGTCACGTGCGCGAGGGAAAACTTCGGGTCCTGCGCGGCAGTCCGGCGGCCGTAAAGCAGGTTCCGGCGCACATCGAGATGCGGAAAAAGCGAGTCGTCCTGCGGTACATAGCCGATCCGCCGCTCCCGCACCGGCAGGTCGGCGAAGTTCACGCCATTGAAGCGGATCGCCTCGCAAGTTACCACCCGCAGGCCGGCGATGGTCTCGAGGAGCGAAGTCTTGCCCGCGCCCGATGGTCCGAAGATGCCGGTGCGCTCCGCGGTCAGCTCGAGATCGACGGCGAGCTCGAATCCCGCCAGCGGCAGACGGATTTTGCCTAACGACAACTTCATCGCTCCTCCCTTTTCCGCAGGAGCCATTCCGCGCTAAAGACCGCCACGAAAGCGATCGCCACGCAGACGAGAAGCAACCGATAAGCGGTCGCGTCATGCCCGAGCTGCACGGCTTCGTAGATGCGGAGCGAGAGTGTCTGCGTTTCCCCCGGGATGTTGCCCGCAAGCAAAATCGTCGCCCCAAATTCCCCGACCGCGCGCGCGAACGCGAGCAGCACGCCGCCGCAAACCGCGCGGGCCGCGAGGGGAAGCGAGATCGTCCAGAAGACGCGCCATTCCCCCGCCCCGAGGGTGCGCGCCATCTGTTCGTAGCGCCGGTTTACTTCCTGAAAACCGACCCGGGCCGAGCGCACTAAAAGTGGGAACGACATCACCGCGGCGGCGATCACAACCGCGCGCCAGGTGAAGACGATGTCGAGATCGAAGTTGCGATGGAGCCAGCCGCCGAACGAACCCCGCCGTCCGAGGAGCTTGAGCAGGATCAGGCCGGTCGCGACCGGCGGCATCACGAGCGGCAGCGTCACCAGCGTCTCGACGACTGATTTTCCAGACCAGCGCGGCCGCGCGAGGAGCCCCGCCACCGCGAGCCCGAAGGGCAGAATCACGAGCGTGCTCCCCGCGCAAGCCGCGAGGGTGAAACGCACCGCCTGCCATTCATCGGGTTGCACCGGCGAATCTTCCGCAGCGCGCACCGGCGTCGCAAGCTGTCATCCCGAGCGGAGCCCCGCGGACGCGGGGCGCAGTCGAGGGATCCCGTGGGGTTTCTGTAAAGCATCGCCACAAGGAACCTGCTCATTCGCTTCCCAGAAATCCCACGGGATCCCTCGGCTCCGCTGCGCTCTGCTCGGGATGACATCGCGCGCGGTCCGCTTTGCCAGTAGGCTTCCAAGTGACTTCGACTCCCACACCCGCTGCCGAAATTCGCCCCGCCCAGGCCGAGCACAGCAATCGGCTGATCAACGAAAAATCGCCCTACCTCCTCCAGCACGCGCACAACCCGGTCGACTGGTACCCGTGGGGCGAAGAGGCCTTCGCGAAAGCGCGGAAGGAGAACAAACCGATCTTTCTCTCGATCGGTTATTCCACCTGCCACTGGTGCCACGTGATGGAACGCGAAGAATTCGAGGTCCCGGAAGTGGCCGCGATCATGAACAAATATTTCGTGAACATCAAAGTCGATCGCGAAGAACGCCCCGACGTCGATCGCGTTTACATGACCTTCGTCCAGGCGACGACCGGCGGCGGCGGCTGGCCGATGAGCGTCTGGCTCACGCCCGAGCTGAAGCCGTTTGTCGGCGGCACTTACTTCCCGCCCGAGGATAAATACGGGCAGCCCGGGTTCACCAAAGTCCTCCAGCGCATCGCCGACGCCTGGGAAAAAGATCACGCCAAGATCATCGAGAGCGGCAACCAAATCGTCGCCGCGCTCGCGAAATCGAACGCCGCCGCGCCCGGCGACGCCGGCAAGCTGGACGAGAAAATCCTCACCACCGTGGCCGACCAACTCTACCGCCAGTTCGACAAAGTGGAGGGCGGATTTGGCGCCGCGCCGAAGTTCCCGCGGCCGGTCACGCTGAACTTTTTTTTTCACGTGTATCGCCGCGCCGGCGCGAATTCCGACGCGGGCAAGCAGGCGCTCATGATGAACCTGTTTACGCTCCGGAAAATGGCCGCCGGCGGGATGCACGATCAGCTCGGAGGTGGCTTCCATCGCTACTCGGTCGACGCGCTCTGGCATGTGCCGCACTTCGAGAAAATGCTCTACGATCAGGCGCAGCTCGCGAGTGTTTACCTGAGCGCGTTTCAGATTACGCGCGACGAGGCCTTTGCGGAGGTCGCGCGCGACACGCTCGATTACGTCGCCCGCGACATGACGGCGCCGGAAGGCGGCTTTTACTCCGCGGAAGACGCGGACAGTTTGCCTAACGAGAAGAGCAAGGAGAAGCTCGAAGGCGCCTTCTACGTCTGGACGAAAGACGAGATCGACGAGCTTCTCGGCTCCTCGGCGGCGGGGCTCTTCAACTACCGCTACGAGGTCGAGGCGCACGGCAACACGCCCGAGGGGAGCGATCCGCACGGCGAGCTCCGCGGGCAGAATGTGCTCTTCGCGCAGCACACACTCGCGGAAACAGCCTCTCATTTCGAGCTGAGCGAGGCGGACGCGCGCGAGTCGTTAGGCAAGAGCGCCGCGAAGCTTCTCGCCGTCCGCGAGAAACGGCCGCGGCCGCATCTCGACGACAAGATCATCACCGCCTGGAACGGGCTCATGATTTCCGCCTACGCCCGCGCCGCGCAGGTGCTGGACGAGGACAAGTATCTCGCCACCGCGACGAAAGCGGCCGAGTTCGTCCGGCAAAAACTCTATCGTGAATCCGACCACACCCTCCTGCGCAGCTACCGCGGCGGGCCCGCGGACATCCCGGGTTTCGCGGATGATTATGCGTTTTACATCGAGGGACTGCTCGATCTTTACGAAGCTTCGTTCGACGTGAAGTGGCTCGAGCTCGCCGAGCAATTGCAGACGACGCAGGACAAGCTTTTCTGGGACGAAAAAGATGGCGGTTACTTCACGAGCACGGGGAAGGACGCGAGCATTCTCCTGCGCCTGAAAGAGGACAACGACAACGCCGAACCCGCGCCAAGCTCAGTCGCGGCGCTCAACCTTTTCCGGCTCGCGCAGATCCGAGACGCCAAGGAAATGCGTGAGCGCGGGGAGAAAACGATCGCGGCTTTCAGCGCGGCCTTGCAGCATTTCCCGACCGCGCTCCCGCAACTGCTCGTGGCGCTCGAGTTCAGCCTCACGAAACCGCGCCAGATCATCATCGCCGGCAAGAGCGACGGCGCCGACACCCGCGCGCTGCTCGCGGAAGTGCACCGGCACTTCCTGCCGGACACGATCGCCCTCCTCGCCGACGGCGCGGAGGGGCAAAAATATCTCGGCGAGAAGCTCGAGGAAGTGCACGAGATGAAACCGGTCGAGGGAAGAGCCGCGGCCTACGTCTGCGAAAATTTCACCTGCAAAGCGCCGGTGACTTCGCCGGAAGAGCTGAAGAAGTTACTCGCCGAGTAGCGTGCTCTCCGGGTAGCGGCCACACTCTGTGGGAGCTCCCCAGCGAATAGATTCAGCCCCAAAAGGACAAGCGCGCCTCTCGTTAAGCGCCGCTGCCGGTGGGCGGCTCTTCCGGCGCCGCGACCTGCGGCTTGCGCCGGCGCAGGCGCATCCAGTTGTTCCAGGTTTTCCGGACGCTGTCTTTCGGGGTGAGATACTCCTGGTTGAGCTCGTTGTTCTTCAGGATCTGCGCGAGGATGCCGCCTAACGAGAAGTCGTCGGTGTCTAAAATCGTGTAGGCCGTCCCGATCGCCGCGGAGTGATGCGAATCGCTCCCGGCGGTCATCGGCAGTGAGCGCATCTGCGCATACTTGAAGGCGTAACGGTTATAGCGCCGGAGGGTGGTCGCCGCGTTAAAGACTTCGAGCGCGTCGATCGGCAAACCTTCCAAGGTCGAAAAACGGATACCGGCGCGAAATAAATCGTAGGGATGCGGCGGAATCGCGAGCCCGCCGCGCTCGTGGATGAGCTCGCAGACCTCCCGCGCCGGCCGCCCTTTCAGGTAAGGCAGCGAGGCGCCGATGGAGAGGAGATGCCCTTCCGCGGTGGTGACTTCGACCCCGGGGATGACGAGAAATCCATCGACCGGCTGGCCATCGTCGCGGAGCAATCCTTTCGCCCGCAGGTAATCGACGCCGTCGTTCGTGTTGTGATCGGTCAGCGCAAAACCATCGAGCCCCTTCGCCCGCGCGGAGGCAATGTTCTCCTCCGGGCTGGAAACGCCGTCGCCGGAAAAGAACGAGTGCGTGTGCAGGTCGATCTTGAAGGGCATGCGCAGGAGGCTAGTTTGCGCGCCGGGAAATGGAAAGAGTCGGTTTCAAGGAATGGGCGCTGTTCTGCGCGGCGCTGGGCGAGGGCCGGCAATGCATGCTCGTGCGCAAAGGCGGGATCGCGGAAGGACGCGCCGGGTTTCAATTTCGGCATCGGGAGTTCTTTTTGTTCCCGACGTTTTTCCACGAGCAACTCGCGCGCACGCGCCTAACGAAGGCGGAACTGCCGGAGCAGCTGCCGGGCGAAATCGAGATTCGCTTCGCGGCGCGGATCCTGGAGACGCGCGTGCTGACCGATTGGGAACAAGTGCGCGCGCTCGAGCCGCTGCACATCCTGCAGGAGAGCGTGGTCCGCGAGCGCTTCGACTACGACGACGCACCGGGCGTGCAGGTGGCGTTTGTGCGGGTGTTCCGACTGGCGACGCCCTGGCGGTTTGAGGATTTGCCGCGGTATGGCGGGTGTCGTTCGTGGGTGGAGTTGCCGGAGCTTCCAGCAGGTTTGGAAATGCTGCCGGTCGTGGATGAGGAAGAACAGACGCGACGCGGGGCACAGTTTCGCGCCACTCTTCTCTGACGCGCCTTGCGGGGTTCCGGGTAGCGCCCACGTTCCGTGGGCTGGCGACGGTGTTCCACCGTCGCGAACTTTCCTTGCCCGGTCGATCTACTCGTGACGCTGACGCCGCTCGGAAAGTTCGTCGCGGTGAAACACCGCGACCAGCCCACGGAACGTGGGCGCTCCCCAAGCAGGCATTCCCCTAACGAATGTGCGATAAATGCGCGAGCGCTTCGATCTCGGCGGTCTGCGGAAACATGTCGAACGGGGTCACGCTCCGCAGCGTGTAGCCGGCGCCGAGCTCGGCGAGATCGCGCGCGAGCGTCGGCGGATTGCAGGAGACGTAAAGCAGCGTTGCCGCCGGATAACTGCGCAGGATTTCACGCACGTCCGGGCTCAACCCAGTCGCGGGCGGATCGACGATCACCGTCGTGGAGCCCAAATCGGCCCGGCTGAGCTCGAACTCGAGCCGCTGCGCGAGATCGCCCGCGAAATAGCTCTCGTTAGGCGCAGCCTCGGTCTCGGCGGCGGCGATCGCATGGATGTCCCAGTCGAGCCCGACCGTGCGCGTGAATTTTTCCCGGAGGCGTTTCGCGAAAAAACCCGCGCCGCAGTAGGCGTCGATCAGGAGCGACTGCCCCGCCGGAGTATGCGCGCCGATCGCTTCCGCCAGGCTCTCGGCGACGGCGTCATTCGTCTGCGAAAAAACGCGCGGACCACCGTGCGCGCGCAGGGTGTAATGGCCATCGCGCGGCCGACGCGCGCGGAGCGC
>JBPCRH010000117.1:0-3047 GCA_050997075.1 Chthoniobacterales bacterium | reverse complement strand
CGTGGTCGAGAACAGCAACGCGAAAGAGAACTTCGTGATCGACGCGCCGGACAAAAACATGGCGACGGTCGCGGTTCGTTCCTGGATCACGCTCGAGACGACGAAGAAGTTGTTTGCCGCTGCGGGGAAGGATTTTGAGGCACTAAAAAAGTCCGCGCTGAGCAAGGACTTCAAGCCGGTGTCGTTAGGCGGAACCGCCAATTTCACGATCGAAAACAAGATTCACGAATTCAAATCGCACAACGTCGTCGCGAAGATTGAAGGCAGCGATCCGGCGAAGAAAAACGAGTTCGTGATTTACAGCGCGCACTGGGATCACCTCGGGCGCGATCCGAAACTGACCGGAGACCAGATCTACAACGGGGCGCTCGATAACGCCTCCGGCGTCGCCACCATTCTCGAGATCGCGCAGGCCTTTACCAAGCTCCCGCAGCCGCCGCCGCGGAGCATTCTCTTCCTCGCCACGACCGCGGAGGAAGCGGGATTGTTAGGCGCAAAATATTACGCGGAGAATCCGCTCTACCCGCTCGATCACACCCTCGCCGACATCAACATCGACGGCATTAACGCCTGGGGAAAAACGCGCGACATCGAAGACATCAGCGCGGGGAATTCCACGCTCGACGACGTCCTGACCGAGACCGCGAAACGCCATGGCCGCATCGCCAAGCCGAATAGCGAACCGGAAAAAGGCGGCTTCTTCCGCGCCGATCATTTCGAGCTCTCGAAGCTCGGCGTGCCCTCGCTTTACACCGGGAGCAAACCGAAGGATTTCATCGGCCAGCCCGCCGGTTACGGGCAGCAAAAGAGCGACGATTACACTCAGCATCATTATCACCAGGTCTCGGATGAGGTGAATCCGAACTGGGATCTTTCCGGCGCGGTCGAGGACGATCAACTGCTCTTCGAGGTCGGCTACCAGGTTGCGCATGGCGATCAATTTCCGACCTGGCTCCCGGGTTCCGAGTTCAAGGCGAAACGCGATGCCATGATGTCGACGCGGAAATAACCGGACGGTTTCTTTCAACACGAGCTCGGCCAAAGTTTATGTTTCCACACCTGAACTCTTCCCTGCCCATCGTCAGCCTCCTCGTGGGCGCACTCGCCCTGCTTTTTGGCCGCCGACTCTTCTGGCTTTTTGTCGCTGCGGTTGGGTTTTGGATCTGCTTCCGTTTCACGCCCCAGCTTTTGAATCATCCGCCGGATTGGCTCACTCTCGCCGTCTCGATCGGTCTCGGAATTCTCGGCGCGGTCCTCGCGTTGATCGTGCAGAAGATCGCGATCGCGATCGCCGGATTCCTCGTCGGCGGCCAGATTGCGACCGCCCTCTTCGCGACCTTTGTGGCCACGCGCGCGCCTTCGACCACGATCACTTTCGTCATCGGCGGAATCATCGGCGCGCTTCTTCTCCTCATGCTTTTCGATTGGGCGCTAATCGTTTTCTCCGCGATCGCGGGCGCAGATTTGATCACGAGTAGCCTGCAGGTGCCCGCAAAAGGTGCGACCATCATTTTCATCGCGCTCGCGCTCTTCGGGATTTTCGTGCAGGCGGCGATGTTTTCGCGGCGGCGCCGAACCGTCGTCTCCTAAACCAGGCTCGCACTGGTTAGGCAAGAACGCGCAAAAATTAGAAGTGACGCGTCGAAACGGCTCGGCCAAGCTCCCGCTCCATGCGCGCGCGTGGTTCTTCGAACCCGATCAGCTACCTCTTTCTCGTCCTGCCTTACGGGATCAGTAACGGCTTTTGCAGCATTACCCTCCCCTTCGTGCTTGTGCGCGGCGGGTTTTCCGTCGCGGCCGCTGCTTCCGTCGTGGCGCTCGGGCTTTCGGCCAATCTCTGGCGCTTCGCCGGCGCGCCGGTCGTGGATCTCACGCTCACATTGCGCCGCTGGTTTTGGCTCGGCCTCGCCGCGTCCATCGCCACCCTGCTCGGGCTCGGGCTCATGCCGCTGCAACGCGAAAACGCGGTGCTCCTCACCGTGGTTGTTTTCATCGCGCAGATCGGCGCCAACCTCGTCATCATTCCCAGCGGCGGCTTCATCGCTCACACCGTGCCCGAGGAGGAAAAAGGGCGCGCCGGCGGTTGGTATCAGGCCGGTAACCTCGGCGGCACCGGCCTCGGCGGTGGCGCAGGAGTTTGGATGGCGAGCCATGTTTCCTTCTTCGCCGCGAGCGCGGTCCTCGCCGGTTTGATGCTGCTCTGCGGATTCGCGCTCCGCTTTGTTCCGGATGTGAAACCGTTTACGGGCGAGAGCGTGCGGCATCGCCTCCGCGCGATGGGACGCGACCTGCTCGATCTTATGCGCACGCCGATCGGTCTGCTCACGACGCTTTTTGTGGCCTCGCCGATCGGCTCCGGCGCGATGAACAATCTCTGGTCCGCCGTCGCGCCCGACTGGCACACGAACGCCAACACCGTCGCGCTCGTCACCGGCGTCTTGAACGGCGTCGTCAGCGCGCTCGGTTGCGTCGCCGGCGGCTGGATCACCGACCGGATCGGGCGCTGGTGGGCTTACTTCGGGTCGGGCCTTGCCCTCGGTTTGGTCGCGGTCGCGCTGGCGCTGGCCACGCGCAGCCCTTCGGCTTTTTCGATCGGCGTGCTCTTTTACGCCTTCGCCGGCGGCGTCGCCTACGCTTCTTTTACCGCCGTCGTTCTCCTCGCGATCGGCCGCGGCGCGGCCTCGACGAAATACGCGCTCCTCTCGTCGTTTGGAAACCTCCCGGTGATTTACATGACCGCCCTCAACGGCTGGTCGCACGACCGCTTCGGGAGCGCGGGCATGCTCTACATAGAAGCCGGTGCGGGCATCGTCGCGGTCGGATTTGCCGCCATCGCCGTCGCGCAAATGAAACGACGCGCCGCCATTCCGCACGGACGGCGTTAGACTCGTTAGGCACCAGGAAGTGCGCGGAATTTCACCGTCAGGCCGACGCTCCTCACGGACCGTCGGCACTCGCACCGCTGGATGCGGCCGGACCCCCCACGGACGCCGACGGAACTTCCCGACTGCGCAAATGACCGGCCACAAAAGTGGGGACTATAACAA
>JBPCRH010000073.1:0-5723 GCA_050997075.1 Chthoniobacterales bacterium | reverse complement strand
GAATATTTGTTTCTCGGCTTGCTCGCGAGCGGCACGGGCATTCTCCTTGCGGTCCTGGCGGGATGGGCGCTCGCAGGTTTTCCTTTCCAGCTCGCCTCCACGCCTTCGCTTTGGCCGATCGTGGTCGCGGGCGTGGTCGTGAGCGGGCTCACGGTGGCGGTCGGTTTGCTGACCAGCTACGGAATTGGAAGCACGCCGCCGCTCGCGATTTTGCGGGACGAGCTGGATTGAATGGCGCCGTCGTGAAGCTGCACAAGAAGATTCTCGCAGCGGGAGCTTCACAGAAAAGCTACGGGATCCCTCGGCTGCGCTGCGCTCCGCTCGGGATGACGGACTATCTTAGCGCCGCGAGCTCGCTTTTCGTTAGGGGACGCCAGGCGCCGCGCGGCATGTCGCCGAGCCGGAGTTGGCCCAGCCGGGTGCGGATGAGCCCTTTCACTTCGTAGCCAAGCTCGTAAAACATCCGGCGAATCTGGCGGTTCATCCCCTGGTGGAGGACGACGCGCAGCCGCGTCGGGCCGATCGGGCGGACCATCGTGAGCTTGGCCCGTTTGCCATCGAGAAAAATCCCGGCGCGCAATTTCTCCGCGTGTTTCGGATCCCAAAGCCGATCGAGCGTGACATCGTATTCCTTCCCCACCTTGTAGCGCGGATGGGCGAGATGTTGCGAGAGATCGCCGTCGCTCGTCATCAGAAGCAGGCCCTCGGTCTGGGCGTCGAGCCGGCCGACGTTGAAGAGCCGGGAGAATTTCGCCGGCAATAAATCGTAAATCGTGTCGGTCGCCTGCGGGTCGCGCCGGGTGCAGACAAAGCCCGCCGGCTTGTGCAGCGCGATCGTGAGCGATTCCGCCGGCCGAACGAGTCGATGCCCGACCTTGACGTGATCGGTCGGCTCAACCTGCGTGCTGAAATTCGTGCAGGGCTGGCCGTTTACGGTCACCTGCCCGTCCGCAATCAGCTCGTCGCAGTGTCGCCGCGAACCGAGCCCGGCGGCGGCGAGAAAACGATTGAGACGCAAGTGGGGCTAGAGATCCGGCTTCGTCTTCGGCAGGCCGACGACTTTGCTCGAATCTTTCCACTGGCCCCGCTTCTTCAACAATTCGACCCGCTCGAAACGTTTCAAGACGTTCCGTTTGGCGGCGATGGGGCTGGCGCCTTTAAGGCTGCGATGCTGCGACATAGATTGCTCCGGGTTAGAGTGCGAAAATGGACGGCCAAGGTAGCGGGCTCTTTGGTTTTTTCAAATGGATTACCTGAATACGAAACGGCGCGGTAAAAAACGGGCGGTCGCGCGCCGTGCGCTCGGCGTGGCGCTGCTTCTCTTTGTCGCCGGCGCGCTCTCCGGTTGTCGCTCGATCGATTGGTTTCTCTTGAAGCGCACGCTCCGGGCGAAATTCAGCGACGTCGATTGGATTACGACGGATGAGCTCGCGACGTGGTTAAACTCAGAAGCGCGTCCGGCGCCGGTATTACTCGACGTGCGCACCACGGCGGAATGGCAGGTGAGTCACCTCGCTGGCGCGCGCCGGATCGATCCGCAAGCCTCCGCGGAAGAAGCCGGCGCGGGCATCGCGAAGGACACGCCGATCGTCACCTACTGCGCGGTGGGCTACCGCTCCGGTGTGGTCGCGCGCCGCCTGCGGAAAGCGGGTTACGAGCACGTGCAGGATCTGGAGGGCTCGATTTTCGAATGGGCGAACGAAGGCCGCCCGCTCGTGCACGATGGTGCGAAGGTGACGAAAGTTCATCCCGTTGACGCGACCTGGGGCCGGCTCCTGCGCGACGAGGTGCGCGCGCCGCTGCCCTCGCCGCGGCCTCGTTAGGCGTGAATGCTGATTCCGGGTAGCGCCCACGTTCCGTGGGCTGGTCGCGGCATTCTGCCGCGACGAACTTCCCGGGCGACCTCAGCGTCACGAGAAGGTCAACCGTTCAGAAAAGTTCGCGACGGTGGAACACCGTCGCCAACCCGCGGAACGCGGGCGCTCCCCGGGCAGGTCGCTCATGGGCGATTGCTCAGGAGCACGGTCGTGCCGCAGGTGGTGAGCTCCGCGGTGGTGTCGCCATGGCCCGCTAGCTCGCGCCGCCAATGCGCGACCCGTTGCTCTTCCACGAGGAGAAAAATCCGGTCCGCTCCACTCCAGGCTTGCTCCACCGTTGGCCCGTCGAGATAGACATCCGTGCCCTGGCCGAGAATCACTCCCGGTTCTCCCGGGGGGTGCTGATTCACGAGGTAAAATTTCCGGCCCAGATAAAAGACGAGGCTGCTCCCGGTGTGGAGGCGGCCTTCGTAGAGCACTTTGTCGTTAGGCGCGATCCGGGCGTTGATGTAGTCGGCCGCCTCCGCAAGCGAAAAATAAGGAGCGACCCGGGCCACGCCATCGATCATGGCGAACCCGATCGGCACCATCGCGGCGGCGACTGCGGTGAGCGCGACGCGCGCGCGGTTTTGCCGGAGGAACCAGAGCGCGACCGCGGGAAAAAGCAGGAGCGCGATCCCCGCGACCGCGATCGTGGAGCGGAACCCGAGCCAGGTCGTAGCCGGGATATCGCGCACCGTCGCCCAGGCGGTGGAGCGCCCGGCGGTCGTGCCCCAGCGGCCATCCATCCCCGCGAGCAGGTGCGGCAATTGCCACGCCACCAGCGCCGCTACGAGACCGATAGCGAGGAGCGAAGCGAGTCCGACCACCTGGGTCCAGCGCGGCATCCGTTCCCACGTGGTCGCGGCGAAAATCGCCCCGCCACCCCACATGCTCATCGAGTAGTAATCCTGGCGTTGGCCGATCAAAAAGAGCGGCAGAAGAACCGCAGCCATCCAGCAAAGCGGAAAGGCGTCCGCGAATTCCATCTCGCGCGGTCGGAGCACGCGCCGCCAGGCAAAGAGGAGCCCGGGCAGAATCATGATCGTCCACGGAAACCACCAGGCCAGGTGCTCGAGGACGAAAGTGATGCGCGGGACGTTATCGTAGGTGTGCCCGAGATCCGCGCCGCCGGTGAGGTGCACGAACCATTCCGGCGCAGTAAAAGTGCGCAGGAAACCGGGGTGCTGCCATTCCCAGTAAAAGTGCCAGGGCAGCGCGAGAAGGAGGAAGAGCGCGATCCCCTCCCAGCGCAACAACTGCGCGAAACGCACCCGCGCTTCCCGGTAAAAACAACTGAGAAGGATCAGCGTCGCGGCCGGATAGAGCAGGCCATGGAGGCTTTTCGTCATGCAGGCGAGCGCGGCGCAAATCCAGAACCCGAGAAACCAGCCGCGCCGGCCCGGGCGGCGTTCGAAGCCGCGGAGTGCGCAGTAGAGCGCCCCGGCGATGAACGCGCCGAAGAGCGGTTCCGGCATGACGATGCGGTTGAGCAGAAAAGTTCCGCAGGCGCAAAGATGGATGAGCCCGGCGAGGAATCCACGCCACGGCCCGCCAAGCCGATCGCCGATGAGAAACGTGAGCGCCACGGCCGCGCAGGTCGCCAGCGCCATCGGGAGGCGCGCGGCCGCAGTCGTTAGGCCGAGCGCCTTGAGCGAGACCATGATCGCCCAGTAAACGAGCGGCGCTTTTTGCGGGCGCACGATCCCGTCGTTGGTTGGGGTAAGCCAGTCGTGCGCCTCGAGCATCTCGCGCGCAGCGCCGGCGTACTGGCCGTCGGTTTCATTATAAAGGACGCCCCAGCCGATCGTCGCGACATGGAGGAGCGCGGCGAGCGCGAGCAGGAAAACAAAAAGCGCGCGCCGCACCGGCGGCCGCGGCGGGAGCGCCTGCGGCGAGAGGAAAACTTCGTCGAGACTGAGGGCGGGGTTGCCGGGAGAGGACATTGCGTCGAGCCGGTTAGCGCGGCTCTGCGAGGCGATAATTCTCCCAGTCTTCCGGCAGCCGCAGGAGTTTTCCCTCCGGCATCTGGACGACGGCGAGCATCTGTCGGCAAGTCGCGATGAGCGCGCCATCCGCCGGACGCAGAACCTGGAAGGCGCACCAAAAACGCACGCGATCGACGCGGTCGAGCCAGCCTTCGACGACCAGTTGATCGGCCAGTTTCGCGGGACGGCGATAATCGATTTCCGTCCGCACCACCACCGGATAGCGCTGGGTCGAAGCCATCTCGGTAAGTTTCATCCCGAGCTTTTCGGCGAGGAGGGTGCGGGCGGTTTCAATAAAACGCAGGTAGGCAAGGTTGTGCACGACCGCGGCGCAGTCGGTGTCGAAGAACATCACCTGCACTTCGGTGCGGATGCGGGGTGCGGTCTGGGTGGTCATCGCGGCTTTAGCTCCCCGCGCCGAACTGTTGGCGGGGACGTGCAGGAATGACGAAATCCGAAGCTCGACGCTCGAAACAATGACGAAGCCTGAAAAAGCGATCTCGCGCCGCTTTGGGTTTTGAGCTTCGTCATTGTTTCGGATTTCGGTTTTCGAGCTTCGTCATTTCCGCCTACATGCGGACCAGATCGAGCAGGAACTGGCACCAAAGATAGACCATCCCGCGCCAGGAATACTTGATCTCGCCGCCGACGGTTTGGGTGAGCAGACCTTGGGCGATGTTGTGCGCGATCTGGTCGCGTAAATCGTTCTCGATCTCGAGCTGGATCCGCTCTTCATCGAGCGCATCGATCACGTGCGTCTCGACCGAGTGGTCGCGCAGGAAACGTTTGTGGCTCTGATAAAGCTGCCAGAAAGATTGGTCGGGCCGCTGTCGATTGATTCGGAAATGGGGGGTCAATTTCAGCCCGTAGGAGAGCGGGTAATTCCAGGTCGTCCAAATCGTGCCGTCCTGCGCGCGCGAAGAGATGCGGAGGTAGTAAAAGGAGAGATCGTTCTGTTCGTTCAGGCAGATCGTGGCCTGCGCGCGGTCGTCCTCCTTGTAGAAGAGCCGAAAGAATTGCCGGTAATCCGCCCAATCCCAGCCGGCGTCGTTGATGTGGGCGAAACCTTCGCTCTCGATCTGGGACGAAATCTCATCGAGCGACGGAAAGACTTCGGCCGACGGCGGGCTCTTCGGGCGGAGCGATTTCTCTTTCGGCAAACGCAAAGCGCGGATGCGGGTGAGGATTTCCACCCACGGCAGAAGCAGCCAACTGGCCGCGCTGAGCAGGCCGAGAATCCAGCTCCCGGTGATGAAGTAAATCGCGAGAAACGACGCGGTCAGGATCCCGAGCGCGCCGATTTTCTGGGAGACGGAGGTTTCATACGTGCGCAGGGCGACGCTGAGCACAGCGACCCCGAGGGTGATGAAAAGTCCGAACAGCATTTAGGGGACGATGTCGTGCGCGCGCAGAAATTTTTCGAGCTGATCGGTATCGAAATTCGCGAGCACTTCATCCCCGGCGAGGAGCGTGGGCACGTAGGTCTGGTCGGAAAGTTCCTTCATCTCCGCGTAGGCTTCGCGATCCTCGCCGACATCGATCTCGGTAAATTGGTAGCCTTTCGCGGTCAGGTATTCCTTGGCGTCGATGCACCAGGAGCACCATTCGCGGCTGAAAAGTTTGAGATCGGTCGCCACAGGGGGAATAAACAGGTGGAGCGGGGGGCGTCAACGCCCGCCTCGCTCCCTCCCTCACTTTAATCCTGCACCTGCACCTGCACTTACACTTACACTTCGTCGGGGATCGGGGAGGTGTAGGTGCAAGTGTAAGTGTAAGTGTAAGAACAAAGGACCTCGTGCACGGTCATCCCGAGCTGAGCGCAGCGCAGTCGAGGGATCCCGGGGAGTTTCTAGAAAGCTTCGTTTGCATCCTGCCAGGC
>JBPCRH010000456.1:0-5308 GCA_050997075.1 Chthoniobacterales bacterium | reverse complement strand
GCTTCGCCCTTATTTTTCCACCGGACGCGCAGAGCGATGAGCGCGTCGGCCTGAAGATAAAGTTTCTCCAGAACCCGGTGAACGAGATTGAGACGCAGATGGTGGGCGGTCTGCTCCAGAAGACAATCTACACATCCGCTCCTCAGGCTTTGTTGGGATCGCTCCAGAAGCGCGCGACCAGTTTCATCGGCCCGGAGAAATTGGACCGCTTCAATCGCTCTCTGGCCAACTCGATCGCCAGCGCTTTTGGCGGTGACCCGGACCAAATCTATCGGCAGATGAGCAACGGTTTGCCCGATCTCGGAACGAGCACAGGCTCATCCGCAAGCGGCGCAGCCTTCTTCGATAAACTGGTAAAGATCGAGACCGAACAGGTGGTCGGTCAGCAGGTGAAAAGTCCGATGGCGACGCGGAGCGTGGGCGGTTGGGCGATGATGTTTCTGCTCTTCTCGCTCGCCGGCGCGGCGACCTCGCTTTTCGACGAGAAGAAGGCCGGCCTTTTCCAGCGCCTCCTCTCCGCGCCGGTGCGGCGCACGCAGATTCTCTGGAGCAAATATCTTTTCGGGATGCTCATCGGACTGGTGCAACTGGGGGTGCTTTTTTTCGCCGGCCATCTTCTTTTCGGGATAGATATCGCATCGAACCTCGGAAATTTGTTCCTCATCTGCCTCGCCGCTTCGACCGCGTGCGTCGCCTTCGGAATGCTCCTCGCGGCGGTCGCGCCTACTTCCGCCGCGGCCAACGGACTCGGCACGTTTCTTATCCTGACGATGAGCGCGATTGGCGGCGCCTGGTTCCCGCCCAGTTTGATGCCGGAGTTCATCCAGCACCTGAGTAAACTGACCATCGTCTACTGGTCGATCGAAGGCTTCATCCAGGTCCTCTGGGCGAACTGCACCACCCGCGAACTGCTTCCGACGCTGGGTATTTTGTTCGGCATCGCCGCGGTCGTGAATGTCTTTAGCATTTGGCGTTTCAACCACGGCCAGATCTTCGAATAATCGGCGCGCTTGGAGTGCGACGCTCTGGTCGTTAGGGAAGAAGAAGCCTTATTTCCCGCCGGTCACGGTGTAGCCCGCGGCGCGCAGGTCTTCGGCCAATTCCAGCTCCATTTGCACCGCGCCCTCGAACGGCATCGGGTTGAGGTGCGCGAAGAGTTCGGGCAAAAGGCGGACGCCGTATTTCTCCACAACCCAGGCCGCCTTGTAACCGTGCTTGTGATTCTCGAAACGGTGTTCCACCGGCAGCCCGGTCATGCCGACGTAAACACACGGTTTCGCCGGGTCGCGCTGGCGATTCGAGCGCGCTACCGACGAATGTTGAAGAACGGCGTCATCGAGCAGGATGACGTAGACGTTGTGGTGAAATTCCTCGGACTTGGGCGGGCGCAGGCGGCTCATTTCGAGGTTGACGCGCGGGCGTGGACCTGTTCAATAGAACATATGAAGACGCTCCTCCGGCTCCTCGCGAAAATCACCCGTCCAACCTATCACCGGACCGAGCAGTTGGAGTTGAATTTGTGGACCCGGAAGTCGCGTCTCTAAAGGTGTAGCGGCGCCCGTGTCGGGAGCATCGGGGTGACGTTGTTCCCGGCGAAACCCAGCGGCCGAGACGGCCGTCACTAAACGGCTGGCAATTATAGGGCGACCGCTTCGGTTGCTCCGTATAGGTCCTGGCAGGCGGAGCGCCCGCCCTACAATCAATCTCCCTGCACGGCCGCATCCGCGAACGCCACCTCGCCTTCCGCGAGGTCGAGCGCGATCTCCTCCGCCGTCCCGAAAACCCGCGCGCGCCGATCGTCAAACTCACCTTCCCAGCGCCCGACCACCACGGTGGCGAGGCAGTTACCGATCAGGTTCACGCAGGTCCGGCCCATGTCCATGATCTCGTCGACGCCGAAAATAATCGCGACGCCGATCGGCCCGAGCCCGGCCGGAAGGAACGTGTTCAACGTCGCGAGCAGAATGACGAGCGACGCCCGCGGCACGGCGGCCACGCCCTTCGCAGCGATCATGAGCGTGAACATCATCACGATTTGGTGCCCGATCCCCATATTCACTCCTATCGTCCCTTCCGCCGCTTGCGCGACGAAGACCGACGCGAGCGCGAGATACAAGGTCGAGCCGTCGAGGTTGAAGGAGTAACCGGTCGGCATGACGAACCCGACGATTCGTTTCGGCACGCCGAAGCGCTCCATCGCTTCCATCGCTTTCGGCAAAGCCGACTCGCTGCTCGTGGTCGCGAAGGCGATCGTTGCCGGTTCGCGCACTGCCCTGATGAATTGCCGCAACGGAATCCGCGCAAGCAAAATGACCGTGCCGAAAACGAGAAGGACAAAAACCCCGAGCCCGAGATAGAGCGAGAGAATTAAATTCCCAAGGTTCTTGAGGACGCCGAGACCCTGCGTGCCAACGGTGTGCGCCATCGCCGCGCCGACGCCGATGGGCGCGAACATCATCACGTAGTTGGTGAACTTGAACATCACCTGCGAGAGACTTTGCATCGCGCGCAGGATCGGTTTGCCCTTCTCGCCCACGGCCGAGACGGCCATCGCGAAGAGGACCGCGAAGGCGACAATTTGGAGGACGTCGCCGTGCACCATCGCTTCGACCACGCTCGCCGGGAACGCGTGCACGATGGTCTCCACCATCGTCTTGGGATGCGCGCTCCCGATCGTTTTAATGATGTCGGTGTTCGCCGTCGCGAGGATGACGCCGATCCCGGGCGTGGTGAAATTAACCACCGCGAGCCCGATGAAGAGCGCAGCGGTCGTGACGACCTCGAAATAGATCAGCGCCTTCACGCCCATGCGGCCGACTTTTTTCAAGTCGCCGCCGCCCGCGATGCCGACCACGAGAGTCGAGAAAACCAGGGGCGCGATGATCGACTTGATCAGGTTCAGGAAAATGTCGCGGAGGAAGTAAACGGAGTTTCCCCAATCCGGCCGGAGCCAGCCGATGAACCCGCCGACGACCAGGCCGATCATGATCTGGGTGGTGAGCGACGGGCGATACCAAGGGCGGCGCGGGATGGGAGTGGCGGTCATGCGACGGGAAGCGATCCGCAGATTACGCAGATTTACGCAGAGGAGAGGAAGGCAAAATCACGCTTTTGTGAATCTGCGGACATCTGCAGAATCTGCGGATAACTTCCTCGACCATGTCCCTGACGAATCTTCGATGCACTAAATGCGGACAGACGTATGACTGGCGACGATTGCAAAACGTTTGTCCAGCCTGCGGCAAACCCCTCTTCGCGGAATACGACTTCGCCGCAATCGGCCAGACCTTCACCCGGGAGCAACTGGCCACGCGCACGAAATCGCTCTGGCGTTATCGCGAAGTCCTGCCCCTGCCGGCCGACGCCGAGCCGGTGTCGTTAGGCGAAGGCGGGACGCCGCTCCTGCCGGTGACGAGGTGGAGCCGCGAGCTTGGCTTCACCGATCTCTGGGTGAAAGACGAGGCGCAAAATCCGACGCAAAGTTTCAAAGCCCGCGGCATGACCACCGCCGTCTCGATGGCGAAATATCTCGGCGCAAAAAAACTCGCCGTGCCGACGGCCGGCAACGCCGGGGGAGCGCTCGCTGCCTACGCCGCGCGCGCCGGACTCGAGGCGCACATCTTCATGCCGAGCGACACCCCGCGCGCGAACGTGATCGAATGCCGCGAGACCGGCGCGCACGTGACCTTGATCGACGGCTTGATTACGGACTGCGGCGCCGAGATTGCGCGACGCAAAGAGTCCGAGGGTTGGTTCGACGTTTCGACGCTGAAAGAACCGTATCGGGTCGAGGGAAAGAAGACACTCGGGTATGAGCTGGCCGAGCAATTGGAATGGCAACTGCCAGACGTGATCCTTTACCCCACCGGCGGCGGCACGGGGTTGATCGGCATGTGGAAAGCATTCGATGAGATGGAGACGCTCGGCTGGATCGGAAAAAAACGCCCCCGAATGTACTCCGTGCAGGCAACGGGCTGCGCGCCGATCGTGCGCGCCTTCGAGGCCGGCGCGGAAGCCGCTGAAGAATTTCCGAACGCCCACACCAGGGCTTCCGGTCTCCGCGTTCCGAAAGCGATCGAGGATTTCCTGATGCTGCGCATCCTGCGCGAGTCTGGCGGCGGGGCGCTCGCGATCGCGGACGAAGAGATGATCCGGGTGACGCGCGAAGTCGGTGCCGCGGAGGGGCTCTTCGTCGCACCGGAAGGCGCGGCCTGCTTCGCCGCTTTGCGGGAGCTACACTCGTTAGGCAAAGTCGCCGCGGCCGAGCGGGTGGTCATTTTCAACACCGGTTCAGGGGTGAAGTATCTCGAGTGCTACGCCTCCTGAGAGGGTGCGCGACGCAGAGTTCGAACCTGCATTTCACCTACAGAACATGAAGGACTTGCGCCTGCCGATTCACAAATAAACTCACAAGAAATCCGGCACGGTTTCGAGATTTGCGTGACGCTGATTTGAACGAGAGCGGCGCCAGGTTCATTTCGCCTCGGCTCCGATTGTTTTCTGTAAGTTTTTTTATGGCGGAGTGTAATCTGGTGACATCTGGAACGAAGGAATCGCCGTAATACTTGCCGTTACTCATCCGACACGCCAAGCCACATCCTATGAGAAAATCTCCGCGTAAGACCGTTCTGCGTTTGAGTCTCCTGGTGTTCCTTCTCTCGCCGACAAGTGCGTGGGCGCACACTCAGATCGGAGAAGTCGCCGGTTTTACTACAGGGTTTCATCACCCTCTTTCAGGGTGGGATCACCTGCTGGTGATGCTCGCGGTGGGAGTTTGGGCGGCGCAACGAGGGGGGCGATCGGTCTGGCTGCTTCCGCTCTCCTTCGTCGCCGTCATGAGCCTGGGCGGTCTGGTCGGCTCGAGCGGCGTGACGCTCCCGGGAGTCGAGGCAATCATTTTACTCTCCGTCGTCGTCTTCGGCCTCGTCGTTCTTCTCCGGCCCCGCTGTCGCACGAGCGTCAGCCTTCTTCTCGTGGCTTTCTTCGCCTTCTTTCACGGCTTCGCGCACGGACACGAAATGCCGGCCTCGGCCAGCCTGCTCTCGTTTGCCCTGGGATTCATCATCGCGACGCTCTTCCTCCATGGCGCGGGCATTCTGACCCTCAGAGGCCTGATCCTCGCGGCCGGAATTCTCCTGCGTGGAGCCGCGATGGCGCAGGATGCAGTCGCTCCGCCGAGTCCTACGCCGGCAAATGCGGCTGCGACGGAAACGGAGCGCCTCGTCGTGCTCGGGCGGGGGGACGATTTGATCGGTTACGCGGCGACTTCATCGCAAGGGACAATCGGCGCTACGGCACTGCCGAAGCG
>JBPCRH010000439.1:0-3401 GCA_050997075.1 Chthoniobacterales bacterium | reverse complement strand
CACCCTGGCCGGCGAGCGAAGGCCCGATCGCGCGCAGGATAACGTTGCGCGGCGTGGTGCCGCCGACGATGAAGCCGCCGATCATCACACTCTCCCCAGTCGAGATGAAGCCCCGCGTGGAGATATTCGCCGGATTGGCCGGTGCGGTCAGCGCGTAGAGTTCAACCAGGCCCACGCCGGTGCCGCTCTGCGCGCCGCGGAGCACGGCGGTGTAATTACCGGGCAGGAGATGACCGACGAGCGCGGATTCGAGTGCGTCGTCCGGCGCGAGACCGAGGTTCATGATTTCCGCCTGGTCGGGACCGCTCATCCAGTTGTCGTTCGTCGCGAGGAGCGCGCCGGTGGCGTCGTGGAGCTCGAGCGTCGGGTCGGCCAGACGCCCGGTGAGCGGGACGCCGGCGACGTTGAGCGATGGTCCGAGGCCGCGCAGGATAATTTCTTCGTCCGCGCTGCCGGTGACGATGAACCCGGCGATGAGCACGTTTTCACCCGTGCCGACATTGAGCCGGGTCGAGAGGTTCACGAGCGCAGGGGCAGGCGCGATCGAGACGAATTTGTCGAGGACGTTGCCGGCGATGACGTAGACGTCGCCGTGGTCATCGGTGCCGAAGCCGCGGACGGTGTTGCCTAACGAACCGCTCGAAGCCCCGAGGCCGATCTCCTGGATCACATCGCTGACGAGGTCGCTGTTGAAGAGGCGACCGCTTCCGCTTGGCCCGATGAAATCGCCGAAGACATATTGTCCGGCGAGTGCCGGCACGGCGGACCCGCGCGCGGTCACGCCACCGATGATCGCGTTGCCGTCAGCATGACTGTACTCGAGCACGGGATCGATGAGCGCGGGATTCGGCGCAGGATCAGGCGTGACGTTGCCGGTCGAGGGATCGAAGAGGAACGAACCTTCCTTGCGGTTCCAGCCGTAGTTTTTCCCGACGGTGACGATGTCGACCTCTTCGATGTTGCGCTGCCCGACGTCGCCGACGATCAACTGATCGGTCGTGGCGTCGAAAGAAAAGCGATACGGATTCCGGAAACCGTAAGCGTAAGTCTCGTGCACTTTGGTGGTGCTATTGAGGAACGGATTCGTCGCGGGGACGCGGTATTTGCCGTTGGCGCTGATCGGGTCGGGGCTCGCCGGCGTGAGCGCGGGCGCGAGCGGATTAATCCGGAGGATTTTCCCGAGAACGACGGTGAGATCCTGGCCGTTGCCGAGAACGGGGTTGTGACCAGGGCCGACGTCGTTCCCGGCCCCGCCGTCGCCTAACGAGATGTAAAGATCGTTGTCGGCGAGGCGAAAGGCGAGCTGGCCGCCGTTGTGATTCGCCTGCGGCTCGTCGACGCGGAGGATTTCGCGGCGCGTCGCCGGATCGGCGATGTCGGAATTGCTCGCGGATTGTTTCCATTCCGCGACCACGCTTTGATGGTTATTGGCGACGTTATTCGGCTCGGTGAAATCGGCCGGGCCGCTCACCGCTTCGCTCGTGTAGGTGTAAAATTTCCGGAAGCCGGGGCTGTTCGGATTGTTGTAGCCGGGATGAAAAGCGAGGCCGAGGAGGCCGCGTTCATCCGAGCCGCCGACGATGCGCGCCGAGACATCGAGGAACGGCGTGGCGACGAGCGCGCCATTTTTGATGAGGCGGATCTTCCCGGTCTGCTCGACGACGAAAAGCCGGCCGTCGCCATTGGTCTGGAGATCGACCGGGTTACTCAGGTTGGCGGCGATTTGCTGAAGGGCGACGCGGTAGGGGCCTTTCTGAATCAAGGGCAGGATCCGCGTGGGCGTGGCAGTGGGCGTAGGCGCGTCCAAAGCGACGGCGTTGGCGGAGGCGGCGGCGAACACGGCAACGGCAACGAGCGCGAGAGAGAGCTGGTTCATGAGGCGATGGGCTGGCGGTGAGTTTACGATAAATGAGGTAAATTGCATTCGGGAAGGGGGAGCCGCAGAAGGACGCAAGCACCGCGGCCTCCTGTGCATAAGCGGTTCACAGAAAGTCACAGAGCTGTCACGTTGCCCCGGCGTCCCCGGCAAGATCGAGATGTGGGCGGCGCCCCGCGTCCTCTCTCGGTTGTTAATAAGTCGCCGCGACCTCGCGGGGGGAGCGGCGTCAGCTGCCCCAAAATTGGCTCTGTCATCCTGAGCAAAGCGAGGATCTCTGGCCCTTTTATTCCCTCAGCGGCCCCAAAGCAGAGTCGGAGATCCTTCGCTTTACTCAGGATGACAAAAAGAGCCCGACGAAGTCAGAGACCCTTCGCTTCACTCAGGATGACAAAAAGAAGCCCGATGAAGTCAGAGATCCTTCGCTTCACTCAGGATGACAGCGAATCCTCGTTCGCGATCCGGTCTTGTGAGCCGCGCCATTGGCGTTACGGTTCCGTCCCATGGATTTGACGAAAACAGCCTTCGGCATGTGGAGCGGCGGGCGCTTCATGCACTACGGCGAAGCGCTCCCCGATGATCGTTTCATCGAGCTCGTGCGCTTCGCTTACGCGCGAGGCATTCGCAGCTTCGTCACCGCGGATGTCTACGGCGCGGGCGAAGCTGACACGTTGATCGGCCGTGCGCTCGAAGGATTCGCGCGCGAGAGTTACTGCCTCGTCGGCGCGGTCGGGCACGACTTTTACGAGGGCGAGCGCGAAGGCTCGAAAGGTTTTCCCCGTTTCACGAACGAACGCCTGCGCAAGCCGGCCGACTATGCCGCCTACTTGCGCCGCGCGACCGAGAAGTCTCTCGAGCGTTGTCGCGTGAGCAAGTTCGATCTTTTACTGCTTCATAATCCCGATGCGACCGGTTACACCACCGACGCGGTCTGGAAGGGTATGGCGAAGTTGAAGGAGGCAGGGCTGGCCGATCGTCTCGGGATCGCGCCCGGGCCGGCGAACGGTTTCACGCTCGATCTCATTCTCGCGCTCGAGCGTTTTCAGGGGCTGATCGACTGGGCCATGATCATTCTCAATCCGCTTGAGCCCTGGCCGGGCAGCCTCGTCCTGCCGGCGGCGGAGAAGACTGGGGCGAAAGTGCTCACGCGCGTGGTCGATTACGGCGGGCTTTTTCACGACGACGTGCGCCCGGGTCATGAGTTCGCCGCGCGCGATCATCGCACTTTTCGGCCGAGCGGCTGGGTCGAGGCCGGCCACGAAAAGATCGGACGGCTGCGGCCGATCGCGGAGGCGCATGGCCTGACAATGTTACAACTTGCCTGCGCCTGGAATCTCCGACACCCGCCCGTGGAATGCGTCGTCCCGACCTTGATCCAGGAAACCGGAGCCGCTGCGCGGCCGATTGAAACGAAAGTAGATGAGTTAGCGACGCTGCCGGAAGTGACTCTTACCCCGGACGAGCTAAATCAGATCGCGGAGATCGGGGATAACACGCATTGCATGACTCTAAAGGGGGCGAACAG
>JBPCRH010000368.1:0-4369 GCA_050997075.1 Chthoniobacterales bacterium | reverse complement strand
TTCATCATCCTGCCGCTTCTGGCGGTGGGCGCGCTGCTTTGGCCGGTGCTCGGCACCCACTACGGCGGCTATCCCATTCGCAACGCCACCGGGATCACGCTCGCAGGCCTGCTCATTTCTTTTATCGCTTTCGAGCGGACGCTCGTGCTCGGTTTTCGTTTTCTCACGCGCGCGCCAGGTTCGCCTGACCAACTCGAATACTCGCCGTCGATCGGACGCCGCGCGCTCGTCTTCGGCGGACTCGGTCTGCTCGTGGCTGGTGGTGGCGCGGCGGTGCTGCGGCGGCTTTATCAGTTCGCGAGCTTTAGTTACGACGGGACGCAATATAAAGGCGCCGAGGTCCAGGGGATCACACCGAACGACAAGTTTTATTGCGTCACGAAAAACGTGGTCGATCCCAGGATCGACGAGTCGCGCTGGCGGCTCGAAGTCACCGGCTTGGTGCGTCAGCGGCAGACGTATGACCTCGCGCGCCTGCAACAACTACCCGCGGTGGAGCAGGAGACGACCCTGATGTGCATAAGTAACGGCCTCGGCGCCGGGCTCATGAGCAACGCGCTCTGGCGGGGCGTGCCTTTGCACACGCTTCTGCATGCGGCCGGGCCGTTGCCCGAGGCCGCCAAGGTGCGCCTGCATGGCGTCGATAATTACACCGACACCTTCCCGCTCGCGAAGGCGCTCGACTCCACGACGCTGGTCGCTTTCGGGATGAACGGCGAGCGTCTGCCGGACAAGCACGGCTACCCTGCGCGGGTCGTGGTGCCCGGTTATTTCGGCGAGAAAAATGTGAAATGGCTCACGCGCATCGAAGTCACCGGGCCGGACGCAGAAGGGTTTTCCGAGAAGCAGGGTCGGGGTCCGGATTTCAAAATCCCGACGCGCGCCCGGATCGATTCGCCTAACGAGTGGGCATATTTCAAACTCACCGACGTGGCTGAGGGGATCCCGCTCAAGGGCGTCGCCTTCGCCGGCGCCCGGGGCGTCTCCAAAGTGGAGGTCACGCTCGACGACGGGAAAACCTGGGCGGAAGCGCGGATCGATTATCCCGGCACGAAACTGACCTGGGTGCTCTGGAGTCACCCGTGGAAACCGGCGGGAGCCGGCGAATACAAGCTGAGCGTGCGCGCGACCGACGGCGCCGGCGCGCTCCAGCGCGAAGAAAAAGAGCGCGGCCAGTTTTCCGGCACGACCGGGTTCCACCAGATCACGGTTTACGTCGCGTGACCTGAGCGCGCCAAGCGCGCTGCGACTATGGGCGCGAAGTCGAGTAAGCCGAGAGCGGCTCGGCCGTTTCGAGATTCTTGATCACCGTGCTGAGATAGACCGACCCCGGATGATAAGCGCGCCATTTCGTGATCTCGGAACGGTTCATCACCTTGAAGCCGTAACGCTCGAACATCTTCTCGCCCCGCCGGCTTTCGAAGGTCACGATCTGCCCGTAAACCTGCTTCTCGCCGCAGCGGTAGAGGTAGCTGAGGTATTCGCTCATGAGGGCGCGCGTAGTTGAGACTTTGCGCGCCTCGGGCAGCAGATTGATGTGGAAATGCGGGGTGCGCCGGGGTGACGCGGGCACTTCGCGCCAGCCGTTTTTCAGCATCCAGAGAATGAACCGCCGCGAAGTCTGGTTGTAGCGCGGATAGCGCAGGAGCGCGCGGAGGAAGAGGACGACGTTTTGCTGGAAGGAATAAAGCTGGTTCAGGAGCGGCTTGCGGCAGCCGAGGAGGTAACCGCAAATCTCGCCCTTGCACTCGAGCACGAAGGACGATTCCGGCTCGTGGTCGGTATACCAGGTCGTCAGAAAATCCGCGAAGAGCTCGCGATCCTGATAAACCGGATCGATCGCGTTCCCGAGGAAACCGGTCCGGCAGCAGAGGTCGCGCACGGCCGCGCGATCGGCTGGTTGGTAACCGCGAATGACCATGGAGGGATCGGTTTTCATGATGAGGTGCGGTAGTTTGCGCATACCTCGCGATAAATGCAAAAGAGCCGGTCGAAGACCCGCGGCCAGGCGTACTCCCCGCGCGCCCACTCCGAGACGCTCGCGCCCGCGGCGCTTAAATCCTGCCGGCTCGAATCCTCGATCGCGCGCGCCAACGCAGCCGGCGAATTTTCCGTCGCCCAGAAGCCCTGGTCGCTGAAAATAATCCGGTCCATGTAGCTGCCGCGAATTCCCACGACGGGCGTGCCGCAGGCCTGCGCCTCGAGCGCGGTCAGCCCGAAGGTTTCCTGCACCCCGGGATGAACGAGCAAATCGGCCGCGCGATAAAGTCGCGCCAGCTCGGCGGGATCGCTGCAATATTGGCGCCAGGTGACGTGGCCGACGCGCTTTTGCAGCGCCTGCAAGGACGGCCGCTGCAAGCCGTCGCCGACGACGAGCAGATGAAAGCGCGGACCGGCCAACTGCTCGAAGGCGGCGAAGAGCGTCTGGGTATTTTTCTCCTGCGCGAGCCGGCCGACGTAGAGCAGGAGGTTGGTCTCCGCGGAAATGCCTAACGATGCTCGCGTCTCGGCCGCGTCGTTAGGCTCGGGGCGAAAAATTTCCGCATCCACCCCGAGATCGACCGCGTGGACATTCGCGACGCCCCAGTTCGTCAGCAGCTGACCGAGCCGCGCAGAGGGTACGAGCGTGGCTTCAAATTGGTTGTAAATCTTGCAGACGTAACGCCGCGCCAGGTCCATCACGAACTCCATCCCGGTGCGGCCGAAGAAGCGTTTACTGCTCCGCAGATACGCCTCCGGAAAATGCGAGTGATAAAACCCGACCGCGGGAATCCGCAGCGCGCGGCCGGAAGCGATCGCCTTCCACGCGACCTGATAGGGATCGCCCGACTCGATCAGGTCCGGCTGTTCACGCTCCAGGATCTCCTCGATCGCGCGCAGGTTCAGGAGCGCGCGGTAACGCGAAGTGCGCGAGAGCAGCGGCGACGCGATCGTGTAAATGCGCGAACGTTCCGCTTCGATCCGCTCGGTTCTCGCGCCCGGAATCACGAGCACGTGCTGGTCGTTAGGCGTCGCCTGGATGTAGCGAATCTTCTCGTGCACATAGCGTTTCACTCCGCCGCTCAGCGGAGAGTAAAACTGGGTCAGATCGCAGATCTTCAAGACGCGGAACTGCCAAGATAAGAGGCCAGCCGGAGGAGATCGGCAAAGACCCCGCCGGCGGTAACCTCCGGCCCCGCTCCCGGCCCCTGCACGATGAGCGAGTTCGTGTGATAACGCGCCGTGGTGAAGGCGACGATGTTGTCGCTCCCACTCGTCCCGGCGAAAGCATGCGCGCGCGGGTAGCTCTGCAACGCGACCGAGCACGCGCCCGCCGGATCGATCACACCGACGTAGCGCAGCACCTCGTTGCGGGCCCGGGCCTGCTCGAAGAGGTCGCTCATCGCGGCATCGTGCGCGGGAAGGTGTTGGAGAAATTCTTCGACCGAGCCGGCCTGCAAACTCTCCGGCACAAGGCTCCCGATCCGCACATCCGCGAGCTCGATCGCGAGCCCCATTTCCCGCGCGAGAATCACGAGCTTGCGACCGACATCCATCCCGGAAAGATCGTCGCGCGGATCGGGCTCGGTGTAACCCTTGGCGCGCGCTTCCGCCACGATCGCGGAGAACGGCTGCGCGCCGTCGAAGGTGTTGAAAATGTAGGAGAGCGTCCCGGAAAGCACGCCCTCGATCCGGCGCACCTCGTCGCCCGTCTGCACGAGATCGCGCAGTGTGTTGATGATCGGCAGACCCGCGCCCACGGTCGTCTAGTAAAGATAATGCCGGCCGGTCGCGCGCATGATTTCGCGGAGCCGTCGGTAGAATTCCATCGTTCCGGTGTTCCCTTTTTTGTTCGGCGAGATCAAGTGAATGCCCTGCTCGAGCCAGCGCGGATAATGTTCCGTCAGCTCCGCGCTCGAGGTGCAATCGATCAGCGCCGCGTGCGGAAAATGATCCGCCTGCACGTGCCGGACGAACTCCTCGAGATCCGCCGGCGCACCTTCCGCGATCGCTTCCCGCCAGCCCTCGAGCGTGCGGCCCTGTTCGCTCAACAGCATTCGTTTCGAATCCATCACGCCGCGCACGCGCAGGTCGATTTTGAACTCGCGCTTCAGCGTCTCCATTTGCGTCTGGAGTTGATCGAGAAAAGTCCCGCCGATGAGTCCGCGGCCGATCACCCCGATCGAGATCGTCTGGTTCGAAAGATAAAACGCCGCGTGCACCGCGCGGAGGGCGCGGCGCGAATCGGCGCGATCGATCACGGTCGAGATATTGCGCTCGGAAGAGCCTTGTGCGATCGCGCGGATGTTGACCCGCGCTTTCCCGAGGGCACTAAAAAATTTCCCGGCCACTCCCGGGTGATCGACCATCCGGTCGCCCACCGCCGCAA
>JBPCRH010000076.1:0-2858 GCA_050997075.1 Chthoniobacterales bacterium | reverse complement strand
TCTCATCATGTTCCCGGAAGGGACGCGCTCACCGACCGGCGAGATGCGGGAATTTAAATCCGGCGTGGCCGGCCTCCTCGCCGGGCGAGATGTGAGCGTGCTCCCGTGTTATCTCGATGGCGCTTTCCGCGCCTGGCCGAAGGGAAAACGCCTGCCGCGTCCGCGCAAGCTGCGGCTGATCGTGGGCGCGCCGCGCGACTACGCCGCACGCGGACTCGAGAAGCACGACCTCTGCGCAATCGCGGCCGACCTCCACGAAGCGGTGGCGGCACTGCGACCCAACCATGCTCGCAACTGAAGAGCGGATGACGAGCTGGGACGGCGCGGAGCTCTTCTACCGCCCCTGGATCTCGCGCCCCGGCCTGACGAATGCGCTGATTCTCTTCCACCGCGGACACGAGCATTCGGGACGCTGGCAGGATACCGTCGCCGCGCTCGGGCTCGAAGATGTCGCCATCTTCGCCTGGGACGCGCGCGGACACGGGCGCTCTTCCGGCGAGCGCGGCGCGGCGGAAGGCCTGACCGACATCATCAAGGACGTTGACGCGTTCGTTAGGCACATTCGCGCGCAATACGACATTCCGTTCGAGAACATGATCCTCCTCGCACACAGCCTCGCGGCGGTCACGGTCGGGGCCTGGGTCCACGATTATGGGCCGCAAATTCGCGGACTGATTCTCGCGACCGCGGCCTTCCGCGTGAAACTCTACGTGCCGCTCGCCATTCCGGCTCTGCGTTTGCAGCAAAAGACTTTCGGAGGCGGCTCCGTGAAGAGTTACGTGCGAGCGAAAATGCTCACGCACGATCCGCGCGAGGCCGCGGCCTACGAGGCCGACCCGCTCATCTTTCGGCAAATCGCGATCAACGTGCTGCTCGATTTGCACGACACGGCGCAGCGCCTCGTGGCCGATGCCGGCGCGATCCAGACGCCGACTTTAGTGCTCGGCGCGGGGCGCGACTTCGTGGTCGATCTCGGAGCGCAGCGGGAATTTTTCAACCGCCTCTCCTCGCCGCGGAAGCAAATGCACGTCTTCCCGGCGGCCTATCACGCGCTTTTCCACGAACGGGAACGCGCGCAGGTGGTAGCGCGCGTGCGCGAATTCGTGAGGGAACGTTTTGCGGAATCGCCTCCCGCTTCGTCGCTGCGTGATGCGGACAAGTTTGGTTACACCTGGGAGGAGCACGAGCGGCTGAAATTACGCGGTGGGCCGCAGTTTCTTGCTCTGCGCGCCGCGCTCAAAACCGCAGGGCGCCTGAGCAAGGGAATCGACCTCGGCTGGCGGAGCGGTTTCGATTCCGGCCTCTCGCTCGATTACGTTTACGAGAATCAACCGCAAGGTTCTTCGTGGCTCGGGAAGTTCATCGACCGCAATTATCTCCAGAGCATCGGCTGGCGCGGGATTCGCCAACGCAAAGCCAATCTTGAAAAGACGCTGCGCGAAACGATCGAGCGCGTGCGTGCGGAGGGACGGCCGGTGCACGTGCTCGACGTCGCGGCGGGCGCCGGGCGCTACGTTCTCGAAACAATGCAAGCGTCGCGAACGCTCGAGATGAGCGCGACCCTGCGCGATTACCGGCCGGAGAACGTTGCAGCCGCGCGCGCCCTGGCGGATGAGCTGAAGCTTGCCCACGTGACGGTTGAACCGGGCGACGCCTTTGACCGGGCATCGTTAGGCGAAATCAGGCCGCGGCCGACGATCGGGATCGTCTCCGGCCTCTACGAATTGTTTCCCGGCAACGAGGCGGTCGGCGATTCGCTCGGCGGTCTGGCTGACGCCATCCCGCCCGGAGGCTATCTCATTTACACCAACCAGCCCTGGCATCCGCAAATCGAATTCATCGCGCGCGTTCTGCGCAATCGCGAGGGCAAACCCTGGATCATGCGCCGGCGCACGACTGCGGAGATGGACGAACTCGTGCGCGCGGCCGGCTTCGAAAAACTGACGATGGAAATCGATCGCTGGGGGATGTTCACGGTTTCGGCCGCGCGGCGGATTGCCTCCTGAAAACGACCGCCAAAGCCTTCGGCGTTTCCGCCGGATTATCGCTCCTCTTTCTGGTCGTCTACGGCGGCTGCAATTGGATCACCGCGCGGCGCAGCGATGTCGGCTCGTTCTATTTCGAATGGGAGCGCGGGATTCCCTTCGTTCCCTTCATGGTCCTGCCTTATCTCTCGATCGATCTCTTTTTCGTCGCTGCACCTTTCCTGCTGCGCTCGGCGCGCGAATTGCGCATCTTTGCCTGGAGAATCGCGAGCGCGATTCTGATTGCGGGAATTTTCTTCCTCCTCCTGCCGCTGCGTTTCGCTTTTGCGCGACCGCAACCAACCGGCTGGCTCGGGACGCTTTTCGGCTGGTTCCTTGCGGTGGACGCGCCCTTTAATCTTTTCCCTTCGCTCCACGCCGCGCTCTGGCTGCTTCTCCTGGAGGTTTACGCGCGGCATCTCCGCGGCGTCGTGAGGCTGCTGATTCTTGTCTGGTTTGCGCTCATCGGCCTCTCGCCGCTTCTCACTCATCAGCACCACGTCATCGACATTCTCGGCGGGTTACTCCTCGCTCTCGGTTGTCGCGCTTTCATCTCGCTTCGCCCGCGTCACCAATCTACAACCGGCACACAACCATGAACTACCACGACCTCATCCAGCTCTATTTCGAACGCGGCAACGCGATGCAAAATTTCTGGAACCTCTACGTCGTCATTCTCGGCGGCGTGCTCGCGTTTTCCTCACTCCGGAAACAGCCAGCCCCGATCACAACGGCGCTCGTCTGCCTGCTCTTCGCGCTCTTCGCCGACGAAAATCTCGGCGCGAGGCACGACGCGACCGCGCAGCGCGTCGCCCTCCTCCAGGCAGTAAAAGA
>JBPCRH010000295.1:0-5141 GCA_050997075.1 Chthoniobacterales bacterium | reverse complement strand
CGTCGCGCCATGACCTTTACCGAGGTCTATCTGGGCAAGGTTGAAGTCGCTGATTTCCGCAAGAACGCCCGCGGTGAACTGGGGACTCGCACCGCCACCCTTCATCGGGAAGGCATCCTGAAGCTGCGCAGTAACTGGATCTACCGGGAAATTCTTCCCAGTTAGGGGGCGTCTAGAAAGTCGTGTCATCCCGAGCGGAGTCCCGCGCGGCCGCGGGAAGGAGTCGAGGGATCCCGCGGCGAAAGCTTTAAGCTCACTCCACGGGATTGCTCGACTCCGCTCCGCTCCGCTCGGAATGACCCCGTTTTTAGACGCCCACTTAGACCTTCAGAGCACGAAGCTTCGCGATTCCGCTGCGAGCGACATCGAAATAACGAGCATCCTTTTCGATCCCGAGACTCGCGTAACCCAACGCCTCTGCCGCCGCCAGGGTAGAACCCGCGCCCGCGAACGGGTCGAGCACCGTCCCTTCGCCGAGAGGCAAGACTGCGCGCACGATTTTCCGCAGGAAGGCCTGTGGCTTCAGGCTGGGATGGGGAGCGAGGGCACGCTCCTCTTTCCGCGTCGGCGCGGACTGAATCACATCTCCAAATGGCTGATCTTTCGAAGGCCGCCGAAACCCGCCTGTTTTCCAGCGTCGTAAATTGTCCTGCACCCTCCCTTCGACCGGCTTGCGGAAGATCAGCCACGGCTCCCACATCGAGCGCGGCATCACACTGACATCGGCAAACTCCGTGTGCGCGGCTTTCGGCCGGTCGCCGCCGCGCATCGTCATCGTCAACCTGATGATCTCCCCGCGGCGCTCAAACCCCGCACGGGTGACCGCCGTGGCCACAACGAAAGATAGAAGCGGATTAGAGGCGACGACGACCTGTGCTCCCGGCACCACGACCGGCAGGAGCAGCCGCGCCCAATTAAAGAAGAAGCGCTCCAACTCGGCGATATCCGCGCGCGACAACACGGTAAACCTCGGCAAAGGCGCCCGTTTGTTGCCATCGAACGAAGGGGGAATCCGCCAGACCCCGCCGCGACCTGCGCGCAACTTCTCTTGCTCGCCCTCGCTGTATTCGATCAGCCCGTACGGCGGATCGGTCACCACCGCTGCGATTTGATTGGGCGCCGAGTTAGCCAGCCACTCGAAGCAGTCGCCATGCAAGAGCGTCGCGTTCCCAGATTGAAACGCCTTTCGCCCTCGTCCTTCGACGCCGGGGTAGGAGTTGAGAGGCTTTCCCCTCTCTCGTGGAGAGAAAGACGAGGAACCGTTCGAGAAACCCAGCATCGCCTGCGCCTCTTCACGCACGCGGTAATGCCCGCGATCGATCTTCGTAAAAAGGCGCGGCGTATTCAACCGGAGATAAGACCGCACCGAGGACGCCGGCGTCTCCCCAATGCGCGCACTCACCTCGGTCGCAATCTCCGAAACGGTCGCCCCGTTGGGCCGGTAGCTCAGCGCCTCGACAATGGCATCCCGCACTGTGCCCGGTTTCCGTTTTTCATCCGCATAGTTCACAAAACACAATAGACGTCTTGACGTCTTTCATGCAAACCAGAACCGTCGAGAAATGGCTCGTCATCCGAGCGCTCAGCGCGCTGCGTTCCATCGCGCACTCCCCCCGATCGTCAGCAACCGCACCATCCACGCTTGACTACCTACATAGAGGTTAGGCGCTTCGCTCGACGCGGTGACGCCAGTAACCAGGTTCGCGGCTGCAGTGCATGACTGCATAGATAATGACACGCTCATACTGTGCCTCCCAACGGTAGTAGATGACGAAAGGAAAGCGGCTGAAAACGTAGCGTCGAATCGCGGGCTCTTCGACCACGCGCCAACGTCTCGGCGCGGCAACCAAAGCCGCGACTGCGGACTCGACGACTCCAACGAATCGGTCAGCCACGCGTAATGAGGCTTCGTGGAGGTAGTAGTTGGCAGCCTCCGCATACTCGAATAGCGCCTCGGGATGAAAACTGTAACTCGCGGCCATCAGCTCACCGCGCGTGCGGAAGCCACGATGCGGCGAACGTGTGCCAGAGCCTCGTCGCCCGGAATGAGTGAAACCTCACCGGACTCGACCTGTGCGATACGCTGGCGAACCTCGGTAATCTGGGCTGCCGCGATGTCCGGGGGGATGTCGTGGGCAAGGCTTTCCACGATACGGTCGGCGAGTTCGGCGCGCTCAGGCGCAGAAAGCTGCTCGGCCTCTTCGAGGATTTGTGCAACGGCTTGAGTCATGGAATGAGAATATCAGCGCTTCAAATTGGGGCAAGCCTGCAAAAGCGCCTAACGAGAACAAGATCAGCCACCGCTGGCGAATGGAACGGACTGGCAAGCCGTAACATAGAACATAGGCTGAAGGCTGAACGAGTCGCGCGAGTTCATCAATGGAAGGGACTGGCAAGCACTGACATAGACCTAGGCCGCAGGCTGAACGAGTCGCGCGAGTAAATCAAAGCGCGCGTGGCGGGGGGAGGTGAGGTTGGAGTCATCGGGAATCTTGAGCGTACGCCGGTCCGCCTGCGGACGGACTGGCCGTGGCGAGCCCGTGGTTAGCAGAGGGAATACGGTTGAGGGCAAGCAAAGCGCTGGACGCAAGACGCGGTCGGGGCGTTGCACCACCGTGGAGGTCACGAAGCAGGCCGCGTCCGGGTCATGAATCCGATAGCGACTGCGCATCGGGCCGGAGGATCGGGAAACGGAGTTTCAAAAACAAGTGCGTTCCCAAACAAGAGTTTGGGAACGAGGGAAATCTCAGGATTGCGCCGAGGGTCGTGTCGTGATGCGCATTAGGTGTAACGGGGATAAGATGGGCGGACGACCGATGGGAGCGTGCCGTCGCTCGGAGTAAAAGTTTGAAGTTCAACTCAAGAAGTGGAGCGTTTATGATGGTCCGCCGTTCACTCTATCGCCTGGTTAGGCCTCTTTCTGATCGATTTTTCTAGCAAGTTGCCCTTTTTGTATTCTGAAGCATCGCGGGCCGTAAAAGATGTAAACCCTTTCGAACTCTGTGCCGATTGCATCGCCACGTTGAAGTGCCGCGAGAAGATGGCGAGCGAGGATGTCGTCCGTGATGACGTCTGAAAATGGATTCCGATGGTCAGTAAGTAAGAGCCAATTCTCTTCGAACTTCTGGAACGTGGTCGAATGAAACTTCTGCTGCTTAATGCGAATGCTCTCGAAAATCTTGCGAGCCACGTGTTCGGCGCGGTCGATAACATTCTCCCACGGACTATCCCATTCAAGCATCGTCGCAGCGATTTCTTCGCTCGACCGGCGCACCGGACCATCACGCAAGCCCGTGGTCGTGATGTAGGCATTCGGGTAACGAGTGAAGTGCAGGTGGTCAGCACGCATCACTTCCTCATCGGTAAAGCTACTCGTCTCCAACCCAATTGTACGAGCGCGTGTAGAAAGGATGAAATCCGGCTTGTCGCGGTGCTCGATGCAAACCGGCAGCTCTAACCCGTCAGTGCTGTCGAGCAACCGCAATAACTGCTCGGCCTGGAAGGCTTCGAGGTAGTTCATCTTTGCTATTAGTAGCTCCGTGATAGGTCTAACGAGACCAAGATCAGCCACCGCTGGCGAGGGCGCCCATAGCGGCGGAGGAAGAGGTTTTAGTCACGGGAAACTTGAGCGTACGCCGGCCAGGGGGTTGGCTGCATCGCTTGGTTAGGCGACGTTGAATCATCAGCCTTCGTTGACCGGTCTACGCCGCTGCCCAATAGCGACTCCGACACACGAGCCAGCAAAAATCAAAATGAAGAACCGTGCAGTCTGTCCGGCAACACGGTCTAAATTGGACAGATAGGAGCCCCGAGGATAATTGGCCAAACTAAAGAACGCTTCAATCCCTGCGACAATTACACATACGACAACCGCATCTCTGATGAGAACTGAGAATGACTTAGATGAGTTCGTCGCGATGATAACGCAGAGCATAGCGGCGAACCATGCTATGGCGATGCAGCCGACACCAGTTGAGTAGGGCACGGGGAGGATGGCTATGCCGCCCAGCAAAAGAAGAAGTCCCGTAATGAGAACACCTGATACTGAGAACAATAAGCTATTCCTTTTGATGTTCACGAGGTGGACGTGCAGAAGCGCCTAACGAGAAATTATGGAATTAGTCTGCATGTAAATACGGAATGATTCCGTATACCCCGCTCGTTTCCCGGACGGTAGGTCGATAAAGGCGGATTCATGTCCGTAATCTTGCCGCCAGCGGTCGCGCCGGGCAAGGCCCAATAATTTCTTGAGCATGCGGGCGATAATATGCGCTGAAACGCAGCGACTCGCATCTACTTCCGCCGCTTATCCGGCTCCTTGGCGACGCCTTTGGATTTCTCCCCGCCGCTTTTCACGTCCATAAACTCGCCCTTCTTTTTGCTACTGGGCGTTTCGTTGCGCTGAGCCCATTCGTTAGCACCTTCGCGCACGACCATCGGCTTTTCCGTTTCGCTTTTCACGACGTAACTCCCCGACTTCGACGGGTGAATGACTTTGGCTCCTCGCGTATCGAAGTAATCCAGAACTTCCCCGCCGCGGTCGAACTTCTCTTCCAGATTCTTGGCGCTGGTCGCTTTAACGGACGGCTGTTTCATAGGTTTCAATCGCGCGCGCAGTGGATCTCCTGACACTGATAATCCGAATCGTCGCCCCACGATAGGATACGGCTTCCGCTCATTGGAGACAATCTTCGGAATCCCGCGAGAGCCTGTAACCGGACGCCGGCAGCGAGCATCCCCGGCCGGGGAGGAGGCGGTTGACAATATACCTACTCAGGAATATAGATTCCCCATGAAACTCGACGAACTGAAATCCCTTCTCCGCGCCCATCCTGCTGCCACCTCCCGCTTCCTCCTGCCCGATGGCGATGCGATTCCCGCTCATTTTCACATCACGGAGGTGGGGCACGTGGCGAAGCGTTTCGTGGATTGCGGCGGCACGGTGCACGACTCGCGCGAAACTTGTCTTCTCCAGACTTATGTCGCGGGCGATCTCGAGCACCGGCTCGATGCGGCGACTTTCACGAAAATCCTCGACCTCGGGAAAGCCGTCCTGCCCGGCGACGATCTCGAGGTGGAGGTGGAATACGATTGCTGCGTGACCGCGCAATATCCGATCGCGAGCGCGCAGAACTCCGGAG
>JBPCRH010000280.1:0-8853 GCA_050997075.1 Chthoniobacterales bacterium | reverse complement strand
TTTCAGGGATGGATTATGTTCCGCCGATTTATTCCGATCTCGCCGCGGAAGAATGGGAAATCATCCGCGCCTGGTACGACGAAACCGATCGGAGCGGAATCATCGGCGAATGCGCGGTCCCGCTCGTCTCGCTCCTCCAGGGCCTGGTCCTCGGGAACCGAATCACGCGGATTGTGCCACTCGGGACCTGTTCCGGTTACTCCTCGCTCCTGCTTGGTTTTATGCTCCGGCGGATGCAGGCGACGCGCGGGCTTTTCACCCTCGATATCAACCCGGAGCTCTGCGCGCTGACCGAACGCTGGCTCGCCCGGGCCGGGCTGGGCGAGTACGTCACGGTGTCGTTAGGCAACTCGCTGGCGCAGACTTCGCTCGCGGCCGCGCGCGCCCATTTCGGCGTCGACCTTGAGATGGTCCTGCTCGACAGCTCGCACGAGTACGGCGCGACCGTGGCCGAGCTCGATCTTTGGTATCCCGCGCTGGAAAAGGGCGGCCTCATTCTGCTCCACGACGTGAGCGAGTTCGCGGTCAATTTCGACGCCACCGCCGAGGGCGGAGTCCGCCGGGCGCTCGCGGAATGGCGTCGGAAAAATCCCGAGGCCGAAGCGATGAGCCTGAACGGCGAGTCGCGCACGATGGCGCTGCCGCGCCCGCTCTACAAAGACGCCTGCGGCGTCGGGATCATCCACAAACCGGGCCTCCCGACGCCGCCTTAACGAACCCAAAGTGCGGATGGTTCCGTTCCGGGGAGCGCCGCCGCTGCCTAACGAACGCGGGTGGAAGTAGGAGCTTCCGCTTCATTGCCTTCCCCGCCGCCACCGAAGACGTAGGAGAAGACGGCGAAGAGGGCGACGCTCGGCGTGTCCTCGGTCGCGCCGAAAAGCGGCGTGAAGTCGAAACGGCTATGCGCGGAAGGCTTGAAAGAAATGCTTGGCCCGATCCCGAAACGATGAATCGGTGAACCGCGCGTGTCCTTCACGGTGAAGTTTCGATACTGCATCTCGACACCGACCTTGAGCCGCTCGCGCTCGAGCAGGAGCGGGACCTGAATGCTCTGGGCAAAACCCCATTCGCGCCCGCGATCGCCCACGTTTTCGCGCTCGAAGAAGGCGTTGAACGCCCACTCCACGTGCTCGCCAAAGTCCTGCGAAAGGAGGAGGCGAAACTCATACGCGTCTGGGAGATCGGGCGGGCCGGAACCTGCTTCCTCTTCTCCCGGCGGCGGGGGCGGACCCTCTTCATGCAAAATTTTGCCGGTGCCGAATTTGTATTCCGCAAAGATCGTCGGATTCAGTGGGATCTTGCCCCAATCCGCGAGCGCATAACGAGCCTCGACACTGAACGAAGAATTTTCCGTCTCGCCGATGAAGCGTTCGATCCGGTTTTCCACCGCGATGCCGAAACGATAGGGCAGCCCGACTTCGATTTCCTGAGCAAAGACGTGGTCCGGTTTGCCGTCACGAAAAATATCGCCCTGATAAAGCAAGGCGACGTAAACCGATCCGGGCGGGAGCACATAAGCAGTCGTGATCGGCGAGAAACGGCTGCGCGAAAACGCTCCGGGCGCACCATAAGCGCCGGGCAATTCGTCGCCTTGGATAACCATGGTCGGTTCTGTCGAACTGATTGTCGCGGTGGTCTCAGTCCGGCGCGTGGTTGTGTCCGCGGTCGTTTCCGCGCTCGCGGAAGCGGTCGCGCTGGCGGCCTGGCGGGGAGGCCTGACCGCGTCCTGCGCGAGGGCCGAAGAACCCAGGCATCCGCTGGCCAGAACGCCAGCGCAGAGCACAAATCGAAGAGCAAATTTTTTTGGCATGCGTGGGCTGTATCGGGAACCGGCGCGCGTGACAAGGAAAAAATGACGAAATTGTCATGATATTCCGGTCAGCCCTTGTCTCCGCTGCTCGTGTCGCAAATTCGCCTCGGCTGCGCGCTGATTTTCCTGCCGGGGAGAGCACGCGCCCTCGCGTGCTGGCGATGGCGCCATCGCCATCGCGAACTTTCTCTTTGGCGTCGTTGGGCATTCGAGGGGGTCTGGTTGAGGTTCGTCCCGGCGAGGGCGCCGCGACGAGCACGCGAGGGCGCCGCGACGAGCACGCGAGGGCGCGTGCGCTCCCCGTCTAACTCTCCAGCCCGGCCGCGTGCGGAAAACGCAGGGTCACGCTCGTCCCCGAACCGACCGCGCTGGCGAGCTTGGCAGAGCCGCCGTGCAACTCCGCGATCGATTTCACGAGCGCAAGGCCGAGCCCGGTGCCTTCGGAGGCGCGCGACGGATCCGCGCGATAAAACCGGTCGAAGACCCGCGAGAGATGTTCCGCGCCAATCCCCGCGCCGGTATCGCGGACCACAATCTCCGTCGCGCTTTTGTCCGGGCGGATCAAAATCGTGATCGCACCGTTCTCCGGCGTGAAGCGGAGCGCGTTCTCGACCAGGTTGCTCAGAGCCCGGCTGAACAAAAGCGGGTCGGCAAAAATCTCCCCTGCCCCTTCTGCGGTCAGGCGCACCTGCCGGTCCTCCGCGAGCGCTTCGTAATAGGCGCCGATCTTTTCCGCCGCCCCGCGCGCGTCGAAAATTTCCGGGCGCACCGGGCCTTCAGCCGCATCGGCGCGCGCGAGAAAAAGCAGATTGTCGATGATTCCGCCGAGACGTTCGCATTCGACCACACTCGACTCGATCACGGCCTGGTATTCGTTAGGCGAACGCGGCCGGGTGAGGGCGACTTCCGCTTCCCCGCGGATGTGCGCGAGCGGGGTGCGCAGTTCATGCGCAAGATCGGCGGAAAATTGCGAGAGCCGGGTGAAAGAATGCTCCAACCGATCAAGCATTTCGTCGAAGGCGACCGCGACCGGCTGGAGCTCGCGCGGCCATTCGTGCGGCGGCACGCGCTCGTGCAAACGATCGGGCGCGACCCGCCGGAGCGAGCGCGTCATCTCCGCGAGCGGACGGAGACCGCGTTTCGTCACCGTCACTGCGAGGGCGGCGGAGGCGAAGACGCCGCCGACGAGGACGGCGGCGACGAGGAATCCGAAGCGTTGCTCGAATTGTTCATCGGTCGTGCGGTCCTGCGCGACCTGCAAAACATAAGCCTGCCGGCCGGCCGCAGCCTTCGTCGCGACGAGGGAAAACAAACGGTCGTGCAGGCGTAGATCTTCCTCGCCCCATTCATTGGGCGTCGGATTTTTGGCCGGCCCAAACACCGACGGCGGAAGGAGCGCGGCCATCCCCGGCGTTTCCGCGACCGTCTTCCCGTTCGGATCGAGCACGCGCACCCAGTAGGCCGAGCGATCTCCCCCGCGCAGACTTTTTAGCTGCTCGTTCAGGACCGCCGGCCCGCCCGCCGCTTTCAAGTCTGCCCGGACCGCGAAGACCTTCTCCGCGAGGACCGCGCGATCCTCGGCGAACGCATGGCGCACCACAATCCAGTAGAGAATCCCGATCCCGCAGCAGAGCAGAACGGCCGCGGCCGGGGTAAAAAGCAGGACGAGCTGCGACGCGATCGAGCGCGGCTCAGTTGCCTTTGAGGACATAACCGGCGCCGCGCACCGTGTGGATGAGCTTCTTCGGGTACGGATCGTCCACTTTCGCGCGCAAACGGCGCACCATCACATCGAGCACATTGGTGCTCGTGCGGAAATCGATTCCCCAGACGTGCCCGGCCACTTCCTCGCGCGAGACGACTTCGCCGCCCGCGCGCACGAGCTGGGCGAGGAGGAGAAATTCCTTCGCCGTGAGATGAAGCGGCGCGCCGCCGCGCGAAGCCTGATTGCGGCGGAGATCGAGCTCAAGATCATCCACGCGTAAGCGATCCTGCGCGGCTGCGGGCCGGCGCAAAAGCGAGCGCACCCGCGCGAGCAGCTCGGTAAAAGCGAACGGCTTCACCAGGTAATCGTCGGCGCCGAGCTCGAGGCCCTTCACGCGATCGGGCACGCTGTCGCGCGCGGTCAGAAAAAGAATCGGCGTCCGCACGCCGGCGGCGCGTGCTTCTTCCACCACCGTCCAGCCGTCTTTCTTCGGCAACATCACGTCGACGAGGAGGAGATCGAAGCGCCTCGTCAGGGCGAGCGCGAGCCCGGCGTCGCCATCGGTCGCGATCTCGATTTCGTAGCCAGCCTCGCCGAGGCCTTTCTCGAGAAACGCCGACATTTTCATTTGGTCCTCGATCAGCAGAATTCGCATCGGAGAAGTCTTCTAATGGCGGGTCGCGCTGTGATCAAGCCGCGCGGAGTCCGCCCACGGTCACTACGGCTTTCCGCCGAAGGCGACGAAATCGTCGAGGTCGAGCAGGTCCATCCAGGTATGAATATCTTCGCGCGTCTTCGAGAAGCTCCCGACGCGTCGAGAGAAAAAAATCAGCGTCTCCTCGTCGCTGTCCGGTCCGCGCCGGAGCATGTGCTCGCTCCATTGCGCGATCTCCCAAGGGGTCCGTTTCGGCGCGGCGTTTTCATTCAGCCAGGCGAGGACTTCGCCGTCGCCGAGGCCGGCCGCGAGCTGCGTTTTTAGTGCCTCAACTTCGATGCCGAGGAAGCTGATGATGTGCTGATCGAAAGGCGCGTTGTAATTGAACTCGCCATTTTTCCCGGCGATCGTGGCCCGCCCTTTGTCGAGCATGCGAGGGAGAATCACGTAACCGCCGAGCCGGCAGCGCGGGCTGCGCGGGGGACGTTTCGTCAAGTCCGGCGCGGTGATGGTGTTCTCTGGCGTCATGGTGAAGTCGTTAGGCATGGTTTGGGATATTAACCGCGGCCAGCGCAGAGGCCGCAGAGAATTTTACTTCCTCTTTCCTCTGCGCTCTCTGCGGTAACCAAATCGGCTCTCGTCAGTTGCACGCGCTTCTGCCTAAGCTCCGCGCTCTCGCGTGCGCACTTATTTCCGGCTTAATCTCAGCCTGCTCTATTGGATTTTCATCGCGCCGTTGCGCGGCGAGATGTTTAAGATCTCGCCCATCTTTCGCCAGATGGTCGCGATCGGCGTCCGCGCCGCGCCGATGGTCGCGCTTACTTCCTGCAGCATCGGCGTGACCCTGGCGATGCAGGCCGCGCACTCGCTCCAACAACTCGGCGCGGAAGTTTATGTGCCCGATCTGGTGATGGTCTCGCTCCTGCGCGAGATGGGCCCGGTCCTGATCGCCGTCATCGTGATTGGCCGAAGCGGTTCCGCGGTCGCCGCGGAGCTCGGGACGATGAAAGTCTCCGAGGAAATCGAGGCGCTCGAGGTGATGGCGATCAACCCCGTGCGCTATCTCATCGTCCCGCGCTTTCTCGCCATGCTCGTAATGCTGCCGGCCCTCACCATCATCGGCGATTACATCGGCGTGCTCGGCGGCTGGGCGGTTTGCCGGGTCGCGCTTAATTTCAACACCGCCGGGTTCATCCTCCGTGCCGTGCAGAGCTCGGACGCGTGGGACCTTTACTCGGGGATGATCAAGAGCACGGTCTTCGCCTGGATCATCATCACCATCGCCTGCAACGCCGGGCTCCGCGTCGAGGGCGGCGCGGAAGGCGTCGGCCGCGCCACCACCAGCGCGGTCGTGCAGGCGCTGCTCGCCATGCTCGTGACCAACGCCATTCTCACCGCGATTTTCTTTTTCGGCGCATGAACTCACCTAACGAACCCGTGGTGCAGGTGACCGACCTGGTGCGCAAGTTTGGCGAGCGCGCGGTGATCGATCACCTCTCTTTCGAGGTCCAGCGCGACGAGACGCTCGTGATCATGGGCGGGAGCGGTTGCGGCAAAAGCACGCTCCTGCGCCACATCATCGGGGTGATGAAACCGACCTCCGGTTCGGTGAAAATTTTCGGCGAAGAAATCACCGGCATGAACGAGCGCCAGCTCGACGGCGTGCGCCGGCGTTTCGGGATGCTCTTCCAATCCGGCGCGCTCCTCGCCTCGCTCACGGTCGGCGAGAATGTCGCCCTCCCGCTCGTCCAACACACCGAGCTCAAGCCGGCCGAGATCGACGAGGTCGTTAGGCAAAAGCTCGAGATCGTCGGCCTGACCGGGTTTGACAACCTGAAGCCGGCCGAGATCAGCGGCGGGATGAAAAAACGGGTCGGCCTCGCCCGCGCCCTCGCGCTCGATCCCGAGCTCCTCTTCAGCGACGAGCCAACCTCCGGTCTCGACCCAATCATGACTGCGGTGGTGGACAAGTTGACTCTGGAATTGACCCGCGGCGATGGCATGACCGCGGTCGTGGTGACGCACGACATGACGAGCGCCTTCCGCATCGCCACGCGCATGATCATGCTCGACCGCGGGAAGATCATCGCCCAGGGCACGCCCGCGGAAATCCGTTCCAGCCCGGTCCCGGAAGTGCAGCAATTCATCAATGGCGAACCGGACGGTCCCATCCCGCTCAACCTCTCCACCGGCGAGCACGCGCGCCATCCGCACACCCAGCCGCGCCCGCTCATCGGCGCCCGCGGCCGGCTCCACCGCAAAACACCATGAAAAAGGACTTCTCCGATTACCTCGTCGCGCTCGCCGTGATTCTTTGCAGCGTCGTCCTGCTCGCGGCCCTCACGATCGCGCTTTCCGGCTATCGCCTCCATCCTCCGGGCCGGACTTTGCGGCTCGATTACGAAGACGTCACCGGGATCAAAGTTCATTCCGAAGTGCGCTACGCGGGCGCGCCGGCGGGGCGCGTCATCGCGATGAAACATCTCACCGTGAAAGAGCGCGCGGCGAAGAAGAATCAGAAGGACGCCGTCCGCGTGACCGTCGAGCTGGACGACAGCCTGCCGCCTTTGCCTAACGACATCGCGGCGTCGCTGGGCTCGGACACTTTGCTCTCGCCGAAATTTGTCGCGCTCTCCGCCGGGACGCCGGGGAAACCGACTTTGCCTAACCATGCCGTGATCGAAGGCACACCCGCCTTCAGCTTCGAACAGATCACCAGCCAGATCGGCCCGGTCCTGACAAACGCGAAGAAGCTGGTCGAGAATCTCGACGGCACAGTGACGACTTTGAAGGGCACGATCACGACGGTGAAAAGCGATCTCGGCCTCTTCCTGCCGAAGCTTTCGCCCGTGGCCGACAGCGCCAAGGTCGATCTCGACGACCTGAAAAAAACGATCGCGGGCTTGAACGGCGTGGAGACCAAAGCCGGCAGCGTCTTCGACACCGCCGGCACTTTTCTCGGCTCGACCGATCAACAACTGCGCAAGCAGATGGACGAGCTACACGTGATTTTGCTCAATCTCAAAGTGATCACGACCCACGCCAAAGCCCTGGTTGATACTCTCGCTGAAAAACCGAACCGGATCATCTTCAGCGGCAAAGCGAACAAGCTCACACCTGAAGCTGAAATCCTGAAAAGCAAGAACGCGCTGCCCGCGAAGCAGCCGTGAACTTTTGCTGCCGGGACCTCTGCCGAACGAAGTGTCATCCCGAGCGAAATGGAGCGCAGCGGAATGAAGTCGAGGGATCCCGCGGAACTTCGTTAAAGCCCGCGTCGCACGCTTCCCAGAAACGCCACGGGATCCCTCGACTGCGCTTCGCTCCGCTCGGGATGACGAAATTCAAGATCGCGCCTGAAGCGAAACGTGTAGCTTATTTAGATATGACGATGCGGTTTGTTTTTCGGTCCGTTGCGCTCTCCCTCACGCTGATCTCACTCGCCGCGCCCCTGCTCGCTCAGGAAAACGAAACCGCGTCGCTCGTGTCGCCTCCGCCGGCGGCGACTGCGCCCGCGCTCTCGCCGTCACCAGCGAACCAATTGTCGACCGTAGCCAGTCCGACCCCGAACGCCGCGCCGACGCCGATGCCGCTCACGGAGCTGCTTTTCAAAAATCTCAAGGCGCGCGCGATCGGCCCGGCGGTAATGGGCGGACGCGTCTCCGATCTCGCGCTTGATCCGCGCAACCCGGCGATCTTCTACGTCGGCCTCGCGACCGGCGGAGTTTTTAAGACCTCGGATAACGGCGTCACTTTCAGCCCGATCTTCGACAAGCAGTCATCGCTCTCGGTCGGCGCGGTCGCGATTGCGCCCTCGGATTCCGACGTCGTTTGGGTCGGCACGGGCGAGGCGAACGATCGCAATTCCTCGGAATGGGGCGACGGCGTTTACCGTTCCACCGATGGCGGAAGCACCTGGGAAAATGTCGGGCTGAAAGAAAGTCGGGCGATCGCGCGCATCGTCGTCGACCCGAAAAATCCGCAGGTCGCCTACGTCGCGGCGCTGGGAAATCTCTGGAAAGACGGCGGCGAACGCGGCCTCTACAAAACGACCGACGGCGGGAAAACCTGGAAGCTCGCCCTGAAAGCGCCCTCGCCTAACGACGTTCGCACCGGCTGCGGCGACGTCGCGCTCGACCCGGCAAATCCGCAAATCGTTTACGCCACGCTCTACGCGCGGCAGCGCACGCCCTGGTCGTTCGCCTACGGCACGGTGGCGACGAACGGCGCCGATGTCGGCGGCATTTTCAAGAGCAACGACGGCGGCACGACCTGGAAAAAATGCGGCGGCGGTTTGCCTAACGAGACCGGCCGGATCGGTCTCGCGGTCACGCCGGCGAATCCGAAAGTGGTCATGGCGATCGTGCAAAGCGACGCCAACGGCGCGAGCGACATCCGGAACATTCACAGCAAGGCGGGCGGCGTTTTTCGCTCGGAAGACGAGGGCGAACATTGGACCCGGCAGAACGACATCAATCCGCGCCCGTTTTATTTCAGCCAGATCCGGATCGACCCGGCGAACGATCAGCGCATTTACCTCCTCGGGATGGCGGTGCTCGCTTCCGACGATGGCGGGAAGAATTTTCGCGAAGATTTATCCGAGAAAGTGCATCCCGATTGTCACGCGCTCGTGATTCAAAACGGCTCCGCCCCCGCGCCGAAAGCGCCCAAGCCTAACGACAAGAG
>JBPCRH010000064.1:0-3411 GCA_050997075.1 Chthoniobacterales bacterium | reverse complement strand
CCCAAAGATGTCTACCGATCAGCTCGTCACGGGAGCGACTAAGCATCCCTCCTGCGCGCACGGTGAGGTGCGTAAAGTTCCAATCGCGAGCGAAGGAAGCGAAGCCGTCGCTTGTCTTCTCGATGATGTCGGCGGTGCGTTGCGCGGCTTCGAGGAGCGCGCCGCGCGCGGCGTTGCGCTCCTGAAGTGGCTGAATGTGGCGCTCTGCGACGGTGAGCCGGACATTCAGACGCCGGACTTCGAACGGCTTCGCGAGATAATCGTTCGCCCCGGCGTTCATCGCCTCTTCGAGATCTTCCGCGTTCGCGCGCGCGGTCACGAGCAGGATGTACCTCTCGTCGCCCGAGGGGAGGAGACGGAGGCTGCGGCAAAGCTCGATGCCGCTTTTCCCCGGCAGCATCCAATCGAGGATGACCAGCGGGAAAACATCTTTAGCGATCTCGGCCTCGGCTTCTTCGGCGGTGGCGCAGGCAGTCACTTCGTGGCCGCGTTTTTCGATGAGCCGGCGGAGGTTGCGGCGGCTATCTGGGTTGTCTTCGACGAGGAGAATCTTCATCCGATTAGAAAAAAATATGGGAGTGTTTCCCCCGCAGGCCGGGACCGGGGCATACGGGTAGAGAAGTAGCTCCTATCTTGAGCAGATTAACTGCCAATCGCGCACGCAAGTCGGTGAAATTCCGGAGTGCAAGGTCACGCAATCGCGCCCCGGGGGCGGCGCGACTCCCTTGCGTTGGCGGACGCCTCTGCTAGGTACTGCGAACTCTCTTGCCCTTGAAATCGCAAATTTTCTCTCGGCGCCGTTGCCCTCTCCTGGCAGTTTTAGTTCCTCTGCTTTTCGCCGGAATGCTCCGCGCCCAGGCGCCGGCCAGCTCCGCCGCGCCGATCCAAAAAGCGCCTGCGACCGCGAACAGCTCGACCCCGACACCCGCGGCCGGAACGCCCGCATCCGCCGCGATTAGTTATAGCGCGGTGCATGTGGACGGGCCGTATATCGCGATGACTTTCGACGATGGCCCGAGCGAAAAACTCACGCCCGACCTCCTCGACATCCTGAAGGCGCATCACCTGCACGCGACCTTTTTTGTTATCGGGCAGAACGTCGCGCGCGCCCCGGAAATTCTGCAGCGCGCCGTCCGCGAAGGTCACGAGATCGGCAACCACAGTTGGAGTCATCCGGCTTTCGGCAAAATGTCGGACGCGGCCGTGCGCCGTGAAATCCAAAAAACCGATGACGCGATTCGTGCGGCCATCGGTCATTCCCCAGTCCTCCTGCGCCCGCCTTACGGCTCGATCACCGCGCGGCAGAAGCAGTGGATTCACGCGGAATTTGGTTACCGCATCATTCTGTGGGACGTGGATCCGCTCGATTGGAAACGGCCCGGCCCGAGCGTGGTGATGCGTCGGATCGTCAACGAGACGCGCGACGGTTCGATCATCCTCTCGCACGACATTCATCCGGGCACGATCAAGGCCATGCCGGAGACCTTCGATCAATTACAGGCCAAGGGTTTCAAGTTCGTCACCGTCTCCGAGTTGATCGCGATGGGGAAACCGATGGCGGCGAAAGAAACGGGCTCGGAAGGACCGGTCGCGTCGGTCACGCCGGTCCCGGCCGGCTTCGCTTTCCAGACGCCGACGCCTTCCGCCTCACCCGCGCCGACGACGCCATAACCGCCGGCATGATTGCCGACCTCTACCTCCAGTTTCGCAACCGCGCCGAAGCCGGGCTGACCGCGCTGCTCAAGCTCACCGCGGACATGCAGCGGGAAACGGTCATGCTCGACACGATCCAGAACCTGCTGCAGGACGTGCGCCAACCGCTCCTTTTTGTCGTCGTCGGCGAAGTGAAGGCGGGAAAATCGTCGCTCCTCAACGCGCTCTTCGGCCAGGAGTTTTGCCGGGTCGACGTCCTCCCGGCGACCGATCGGGTTTACATCTTCAAACACGGCGCGCGCCCGGAAACGGTCGACGTCTCCGCGCAGGTGACGGAGCGCTACGAGCCGATCGCGTTTCTCGAAAATTTCAACATCGTCGACACACCGGGGACCAACACGATGGTCGCCGAGCACCAGGAGATCACAGAGAATTTTATTCCCCGCGCCGACCTCGTGCTCTTCGTATTCTCGGTGGTGAATCCGTGGGGCGCTTCCGCCTGGGAGCTGCTCAAGTTCGTGAACAAGAAGTGGCTCAAGAACGTCATTTGTGTGCTCCAGCAGGCCGACCTGCGCGAGCCGAGCGAGATCGAAGTCATCGAGAAACATTTGCGCGAGACCGCGAACGAAAAGCTCGGATTTGCGCCGCCGATTTTTGCGGTTTCCGCGCGCCAGGCGCTGCTCGCGCGGACGAGCGGACTGGATAAGGAAAAGCTCTGGCAGGAAAGCCGTTTCGAGGCGCTCGAGCAGCACATCAATCTTGTCGTCGACGCCTCCGAGCACGGCCTGCGCAAACTCATTTCCATCTGCCAGACCGCGACCGTCATTCTGACCGACAGTTCGCTGCGGGTGCGCAATCTCCTTGCCACGATCATCCGCGACGAAGAGCAACTCGGCCGGCTCGAAGGAATCCTCGCGGAGCGGAAAGCGCAAACTCTGCGGCAGGTCGGCGGTTTTCTCCGCGGCATTGAACAGGCGTGCCGGCGTTGCGAGACTGAAGGCCAGGAACTGCTCGAGCGGAATCTTTCGTTCTGGCGCACTTGGCGACTCGTCTTCGGCAAATCGGAGTGGCAGGAAAAATTTCAGGCCGACCTCGAGAACAAGATGCGCGAGTTGATTCAGCCCCAGGTCGAGAATGCGCTCCAACTTCTCGAGACCGATCTGCGCAGTCTCTGGCCGCAGCTCCAGGACACGATGGAAAACCAGTTCAAGGGGGACGCCCGCGTGCAGTTGAACCAGACGATCCCCGACTTCGCGCGGCAACGGCGCGAGCTCCTGCAATCGATCGAGCTCACGCTCGTCGAACGCATCGCCGGCCGCGGGATGGAAGCGCAGCTCGATCGGATGTTTCGCGAAACCGCGAACTGGATGCGCGTACCCGCTGGAGTCGCCGCGGCCGGGGGAATCGTCACAGTGATTGCGGCGATGAGCAGCGCGGCCGTCGCCGACGTCACCGGGATCGTCGCGGCTTCCGCGTTCGTCGCTGGGACGCTTGTTGCCTTCGGTCGGCGCCGGAAAATCCTCGCGGAATACCATCGCCAGATGGCAGTAAAACGCGAAGAGCTGGTCGCCGCGATCGAGCAACAATTGCAGCACGCGATCGATCTTTTCTACGCGGAGATCGGCGGCGTCTTCGCGCCGCTGCGCGCCTTTTGTGCGGCGGAACGGCGCCGCTACGATCCGCTCCTCGGGCGGGTGCGGGAGGTCGAGAAAACTTTCGCGCAGCTCAATACCGAGCTGAACCGGGACAAGTAAAAGC
>JBPCRH010000252.1:0-6150 GCA_050997075.1 Chthoniobacterales bacterium | reverse complement strand
CCTCGATCAGGCCGTGGCGCGGGATCCTCATTTTCTCTTCGCCTGGTGCCAGCTCGCCGCTGCCCACGACGCGCTCTATTTCCTGGGCTTCGATCATGCCCCGGCGCGGCTTTCGTTGGGCGACCGCGCCGTCGCCACGGCCTTGCGGCTCAAGCCTGATTCCGGCGAAGCCCACCTCGCCCGGGCACGCCACCTCTACCAGGCTTACCTCGACTACGAACCGGCGCTGGCCGAGCTGGCGATCGCGCGCCAGGCTTTGCCTAACGATTCCTCTGTCTTTGCGCTCACCGGATACATTTACCGGCGACAGGGCCGCTGGGATGAGTCCACGCGCAATCTCGAAAACGCACTCGCGATTGATCCGCGCAATTTTTACACGCTCCAGCAACTCTCCTTGAGTTACAATCTGCTGCGCCGCTACCGCGAGATGGCGGCCACCCTCGATCGCGCCCTCGCGATCGTGCCTAACGATATCGACACTGGCGTCACCCGCGCCGAGGTGGATCTCAGCTGGCGCGCTGACCCGCGGCCCTTGCACGCGATGATCTACGATCTCCTCGGGCAGAACCCGGCAGCCGCGACCGACCTGGCGGATGCGTGGCTTTTTCTTGCCCTGAGCGAGCGTGATTTCTCCGCTGCCGCTCGCGCCCTCGCCGCGCTCAAAGACGAATCGTTCGGCGTCGATGCGATCCAACTTAGCCGCACCTTTGGGGAAGGCCTTACCGCTTGGGCGCGGGGTGATGCCGCTGCCGCTCAGGTGGCCTTCGCAGCCGCGCTCGCGGAGCAGGAAAAGGTCGTAAGGGGGCAGGCGGATTATGGTCCTGCGGTGTGCATCCTAGGGGTGATCGACGCCGGCCTTGGTCGCAAAGAGGATGCGATCCGCGAAGGCCGTCGCGCCGTTGAATTGCTCCCGCTCACGCGCGATCCGATCAACGGTGCGCACATGATCGAGTTCCTCGCTGTAATCTATGCCTGGACCGGCGAGGTGGATCTTGCCTGTGAGCAACTCGAGACCGCGACCAAAATTCCGGGGACGTTGAGCTATGGACAACTGCGGCTTTATCCGTTTTGGGACCCGCTGCGCGGGAACCCCCGTTTCGAGAAGATTGTCGCTTCGCTCGCGCCCACCGTGTCGCAGTAGCGGCGGGTGAGTCGTAGATTGGGTTTCCATTTCGGCCGCGCGAGAGCAGACTTTGCTATTATGGCTGACGTAACAATCGAGATTATCAAGAACGGCTCGTACATCGTGAAGGGCGAAGTGGAAATGAAAGACGCGGACGGCAAGACTTATCCGGCGGAGAAGCGAATGGCGCTCTGCCGTTGCGGTGCCTCGACGGAGAAGCCGTTCTGCGACGGGACACATTCGAAGATCGGTTTCCAGGCGACGGAGAAAGTGGTACCGGAGTCGAGCGAAGGCTAGCCAGACTCAGAGGGCATCTAAAAAGTGAGTCATCCCGTGCGGCGCCGGAGGCGGAGTCGAGGGACCCCGTGGCAAAACGTTTAAGCTCAGCCCAAAGGATTTCTCGGCTGTGCGGCGTTCGGCTCGCAATCACCTGGGGTTTGGCCGTCTCTAGGGCCGCGTTTCTTCGCCTCGGCCTCGTCCGGCCGGTCGGCTCCTTTATTCGTTAGGCATACCGCCGCTTGGCGGCGGGTCCGCGGGCCCATTCGGCGAGGGTGCGCTGGAGCAGATCGAGCCGCTGCCGGCGGCCGGCGAGGTCGGACTTGAGTTGCCGCTCACTCCTTATTCGGAGACCAGGGATTGCCCCGGTGCGCGTGAAGTTCCAGGCGTCTTCGCCTTCTGCCTCGCGCAGACTTTGCCCGAGCGCCCAGGCCGCGCGCTCGAGCTCGGCGAGGAGGGCGTGCATTTGCGAGAGCGTTTGCTCGGCGGTGCGATTGGCTTCGATGTCACTCAGCGCGAGCAGAATTTCCATCCTCGCGACATCACTCGCGGCGTAGGCTTCCTGCACCTCGTGCCAGAGCGGTGAAACCGCCGCAGAGCCGTCGGCGCGCAGGTCGGGATGCAGTCGCCTAACGAGTCGGCGATAGAGCTCCCGCACCCGCGCGTCGATCGCGGGTTCGGCCTCTGAGTCTTCGACTACATCCTCAAAGTCCTGCGCACGGCGCGGCGCGGGGCGCGGGCGTTCTAGGCGCGACGGCTCGACCGGCGGGGTACGAAACATGTGCTGCTTGAAAGCCTCAAAACTCGCGGTGTAAGCCTCGTCGTCCATTTTATCCGGGTTCGTGCCAAGGGCGCTTTTTACCCAGTCTTGGAAGAGCGCTTCCTTTTCGAAATCACTCACTTTGCGGCCGGTACCGGCGTCGCGCGCGCGCTGCGCTTCTTCCTGCGCGGCCGCCGCCGGATTCCCGCGCCGCGACATGACGCGCTCGTACGCGGTCGCCGGATCCTGAAAAGCCCGGCGTATCTCCGTCTCGACCTCGTAGATGATGGTCTGCGCATCGGCGATCTGCGTCTCGACATCGCGGGCGGCACTGAGGAGCGCACCAAATTCCCGGGCGCGCCAGCGCGCGAAGGCGGGTTTATCTTTCCGCTCGAAATGATGCCAACCGGCGCGCACCGCCTCGAGCCGGCTCATCGCTTCCCGGCACTCGGCCGCGAGGGAAGCCCGCAGGGGTTCCTGGTCGACGACGACGAGATAGTGCATCGGGCGAATTTACGCAGAAGGCACGGGCGTTAAAGCGCCGCGGGCAGTTCGACGTTGACGCGCGCAGAAACGACGGGCGACGTTCCGCACATGGCGACGACCCGAACTCGCTGCCCTTGGGCCGAGAGCGATGAATTGATGCGTCACTATCACGATACGGAATGGGGCGTACCGGTGCGCGACAGCCGCGCGCTCTGGGAAATGCTCCAGCTCGAGGGTTTCCAAGCGGGGCTTTCCTGGCGGACGATTCTCGGGCGGCGCGAAGGTTTCCGACGAGCCTTTAAAGGATTCAAGCCGGAGATCGTGGTGCGTTTCGGGGCAAAGGAAGTCGATCGGTTAATGCAAGATAAAGGAATCATCCGCGCCCGCGCCAAAATCGAAGCGACGATCCGGAACGCGCAGATCTATCTGGAGATGAAGAAAGCCGGACAGGACTTCGCGGAGTTCGTCTGGGGCATGGCCGGCGGGAAGCCAATCCAAACGAAGCGCCGCGCTGCCGGCGATGTTCCAGCCAGGACTCCGCTGTCGGAAGAGATCGCCGCAGAGCTAAAGAAGCGCGGCTTTAAGTTTGTCGGACCAGTGATCACCTATGCCTGGATGCAGGCGGTCGGAATCGTCAATGACCATGTGGCGGATTGTTTCCGGCGTGAGGAACTAAAACATGAAAGATAACTCGCACTCCCAAGCCGAAACCTGGGCTCGCCACCTTTACCATGACTCCGTCGATCAGAAGGACGCCGCCGGTTTCGCCGCGGTCTTTGCGGAAGCTGGGACACTGCGCTTCGGCAACGAGGAACCACTTCGGGGCAGATCCGCGATTGAGGCGGCGATCGCGCAATTCTTCCAGGCGATGCTATCGCTGAAGCATGAGTTCACCGCGATCTCACGCGATGGTGACACTCTTTTTCTCGAAGCCGTCGTCACTTATCATCGACACGACGGCGGTGTCGTTACTGTGCCGGCAATGACTGTCTTCGAAATGAACGAAGACTTTCTCGCCAAGAGTTGCCGGATCTACGTCGATCTCGCTCCACTCTTCGCCGCATCCTGACGGAATGAGTGAATAATAAAGAAGAAGACCGCGATGCAAATGCAGGAGTCGGCGACATTAAAAGCCGGGAAGGGATGAGCCAGCGGCAGATGGAGATCGAAAAGGAGAAAATCGATTACATGGCCATGCCAGAAACGATCCGTCAGGTTGCCCAAGATACCGGCGAGGAGCAGTCCGAGGGCGAGTTGTTGCCAAACGTCGGAAAGTCCGCGGCGCAGTAAGAGATAAGTCACGACCACCAAGGCGACGCAGGATAGGGCGATGAAGAAGCCATTATTATTCGCAAAGGAACCGAAGGCTGCGCCGGAGTTTGTCACATGTACGAGCGCGAAGAAATCAGGCACGAGCACGCGCGGCTCGGTCGGATCGATGAAACGCAGGACGAGATCCTTCGTCAGTTGGTCCAACGCGTAGAGCGGCAGCGTGAGAAAGAAAAGAATCCTCACGCGCGCGCCTCCACAACCGCGGCACAACGGTCGCAAAGGTCCGGGTGCGCGGCACTCTCGCCGACGGTTGCGCGATGGCGCCAGCAGCGGCCGCATTTCTCGAACGCCGTGCGCGCGACAGTGGCGCTGGCCTCGGCCGCGACGTCCAATTTTAGGTCGCTCAGGATGAAAAACTCTTCCAACTCCGCCCGCGGAAACGCGTGCGCCAGGCGTTCGTCGCAATGGAGCGTGACTTCTGCTTCGAGCGCGTTACCGATCAGTTTGTCCTGGCGCGCCTTCTCGATCGCCTGACCGATCACCCCACGCAGCCGGAGCAATTCCTCGACCTGCTGCCTAACGAGTGTATCTCTGGCGCCTTCGCGGGGTTCCGGGAAAAGCTCAAGATGGACCGACCGGCAGCGGCCGAGATAACTCCAGGCTTCTTCGGCGGTGAAGGCAAGAATCGGCGCGAGGAGTTGGCACAGCGCGCGGAAGACTTCCTGCATCACTGCCTGGGTCGCGCGGCGGCGCGGAGAGTCGACGGCATCGCAATACATGCGGTCCTTGGTGATATCGATGTAGAGACTGCTCAGATCGACGGCACAGAATTGATTCAAGGTGTGATAGACCTTGTGGAACTCGTAGCTCTCGTAGGCGGCGCGGCATTCTTCGATCACGCCTTGGAGCCGATCGAGAATCCAGCGGTCAACCAGAGTGAATTCTTCCCTCAGGGTTTCCGGATTTAGTGCTTCACAATCATGCAGGTTTCCCAGGAGGATACGCAGGGTGTTCCGAATCCGACGATAGGTGTCACCGAGGCGGGTAAACATCTCCTCGGAGAACGGAACGTCATCTGTGTAGTTTACGCTACTAACCCAGAGGCGAACAATGTCGGCGCCGTGGCGGCCGACAAAATGCCCGGCGTCCATTGGCTTGCTGTAGCTGCTCGACTTGGAAATCTTCTTGCCGTCGACATCGACAACAAAGCCATGAGTCACACAAGTCTTGTAAGGTGCGCGATCGTGCAGGGCGACGCTGGTGAGAAGCGACGACTGGAACCAGCCGCGATGCTGGTCGGTCGCTTCGAGATACATGTCGGCCGGGTCGTGCAACTCCGGCCTTGCCGCGCAGACCGCTTTGTGACTGACTCCGCTATCAATCCAGACATCGATGGTGTCGTTGCGATGAGTGGTGCCGTCCGGTAACTCCAGTTCACGGGCGAGCGCGGCGTCATCGAGTTCGAACCAAATGTTAGACCCGCGTTTCGCGACCAAGTCGGCAAGGCGACGGATCCATTCCGGATCAAGGATGGCTTCATTCTCCGCGGAGTAAAAGACCGGGAGCGGCACGCCCCAGCTACGCTGACGCGAGATAACCCAATCGGGCCTTGCGGCCACGGTGCCGGCGATCCGGTTTTCGCCCCACGGCGGGAGCCAGGTCACCTTGGTCACAGCATCGAGGGCACGCGCACGGAGGTCGTCGATGCGGATGAAGAATTGCTCGACGGCGCGGAAGATGATCGGGGTCTTCGAGCGCCAGCAATAAGGGTAACTGTGCGGATAACTCTCCTCCGCCACGAGCATGTGACGAGCGCGCAGGAGCGCGACAATGTCGGGATTGGCGTCGAAGACGTATTTGCCGACGAGTTCGGGCAGGCCCACCTCTTCGGTGTAAAGCCCGTGATCATCGACCGGTGAAAGGATGGGGAGGCTGTTGGCTTTACCTAACGAGTAGTCATCGTCGCCGTGGCCGGGGGCAATGTGGACCGCGCCGGTGCCGGAATCCATGGTCACAAAGTCAGCGGTCAGGATGATGGCCGTACGCGGAAGGAAAGGATGTTGCGCGCCGATCCCTTCAAGCTTGCTCCCGGGGAAAGTTGTAGCCGGGGGCGTTGACCCCAGATCGTTTCTGACCTCGCCACGACGTGCGCCACCGGGGTCACCGCCCCCGGGTCCAACAAAACCGGTCGCGGCGCTGAATTGCGGGACCAGCTTCTCCGCGAGAACGAAGA
>JBPCRH010000233.1:0-6295 GCA_050997075.1 Chthoniobacterales bacterium | reverse complement strand
ATGATGGGCTGAACGTACTTTCGGCCGCGCCGGGCCGTCCAGCGATGAGAGTCGTTCGGCGAGGAAAGTGCTGTCCGGTTATCGGTAGAGCAGATTGAATGAGGGAAGCAGGAAAGCAGGAAGTGATGGAGAAAGTCGGAGAGGAATGATGAATGCTCGTCGGGTCGGGTGGCAGCGCGATACTTCGGGGTTTTTCTCGGAGGCGGGCACCGCGCGCAGAAGGTTTTAGTCGATTGTCAGCCGCAAACATCTGTAGACGCTTCGCTCTGCGAAGCGCGGGCGCCGGCGTCGAGAGGAGGGTGCCATCTCCCTCGCGTCGTCCAGAGGGCGACGACTACAGTTTTGTCCTCCTCGAGTGGAGACGCCTGCGAGATCTCGCGCTGCGCTCGGGATGACACGTTTGGAGGCGTCGACGTTTCCACGCGTTCCGGCATTTTTTCCTGCTTTCCTCTTTTCCTGATTCAAACTCTTTTTCCTCATGCCGCGCTTTCGCGAAACCATCCCGGTCGACGACTACGTTCTCGACGTCCTGATGCGCGATCTCGTCGGGCACGATCGCCAGCCGGCGGCGTATCTCGTTTACCTCCACCTCTACGGACTGGCCGCGCGCCGGCGCTGGAAGGCGGTGACGGCGAGCCTGCGCGAGATCGCGGAGGCGACCGGACTTTCGAAGAGCGCGGTGCAAAGTGCGCTTGAGCTTTTGCGCCGGCGTGAGTTGATCGCGAGCGTGAGCGAACACGCCACCGCCGCGCCCGCGCATCGGGTTTTAAGGCCTTGGCGAGGACGCTAATTTTTCCGCTGTGCACGCGCCTAACGAACTCCGAAAACTGCTCGCGCAACCCGAGCCGATCCTCGCGCTCGCGCCGATGCAGGACGTGACCGATTTGCCGTTCATGCGACTGATCAGCGGCTACGGAAACGCCGATGTTTACTTCACGGAATACTTCCGCGTCCTGCCCGATTCGCGGCTCGATCGGAACATCCTTGCCTCGATCACGGAGAACCCGACCGGCCGGCCGGTGATCGCGCAGATGATCGGTAACGACATCGCCGCGCTTGTCCGGACTGCGCGCGAGTTGGAGCAACATCCGGTTGCCGCCATCGATCTGAATCTCGGCTGCCCAGTCCCGGTGGTTTATCGGAAATGCGCGGGTGGTGGATTGCTCCGTGAGCCGGAGCGGATTGACGAGATCCTGGGCGCCTTGCGCGCGGCGATCACGATTCCGTTCACGGTGAAAACGCGGATCGGCTTCGACGACGTGGCCGTATTCGACCGGCTGCTGCCGATCTTCGCGCGGCATGGGCTCGACCTGCTCACGATCCACGCGCGGACGGTGAAGGAGATGTATCGGAGCGTGCCGCGTTACGAATTCATCACGCGCGCGGTCGCGGAGTTGCCCTGCCCGGTGCTCGCGAATGGGAACGTCTATTCTGCGACGAAGGCTGAGGAAGTTATTTCTCAAACCGGCGCGCGCGGGCTGATGATCGGTCGGGGGGTGATTCGCAATCCCTGGCTCTTCCGGCAGATCCGCGAGCACCGGCGTGGCGAGGCGGTTTTCCGGCCGACTGGACGCGATGTGCTCGCTTACATCCACGCACTCTGGGAAGCGGTGAGTGCGCCCGGTATTCCCGAGCTCGCGCAGGTGCATCACATGAAGAAATATCTCAACTTCATCGGTCTCGGGGTGGAGCCGACGGGCGCGTTTCTGCACAGAATTCGCCGCACCACGACGCGCGCTGAATTCTTCGCTCACTGCCGGGAGTTCCTTGAACACAACGAAACGATGACGCTGGAGCCGTTCGCGGTGCCGCTCGCGCCTAACGACGTCATGGCCGGCGCGACGCGGTGAACGGGAGAAACAGGATTGACAGGATTTTACAGGATTTGGGAAATATGAGCGGGAGCGGGCTCTTCAATCCTGCATAATCCTGTTAATCCTGTCTAATGACGGTTTAGCCTTCTCGTGATGACCGCCACCGCCGAGCCCGAAGACGCTACGCCGCTGACCGGCGAAGAGCACATGCCCGATTTTTTTGGGCATCCGCGCGGGCTTTGGTATCTCGCCTTCACCGAAGCCTGGGAGCGCTTTTCCTTCTACGGGATGCAGGCGCTGCTCGTGCTCTACATGGTGAAGTATCTCCTCCTCCCGGGGCACATCGAACACGTCGCGGCGTTCGAGACCTTCCGGAAATTTTATGGCGGCCTGAGCGGGCAGGCGCTCGCTTCGGCGATTTTCGGCACCTACACCGCGAGTGTTTATCTCACGCCGATCTTTGGCGGGTTTCTCGCCGATCGCGTGCTCGGGAGGCGCCGGACGGTTTTGCTCGGCGCGCTGACGATGGCGGCCGGGCATTTCCTGATGGCGTTTGAAGGCGCGTTTCTCTTCGCGCTCCTCTGCCTCGTGCTCGGCTGCGGGATGTTCAAAGGGAACATCGCCAGCCAAGTCGGTTCACTTTACAAGCCGGCCGATCTTCGCCGCGCGGACGCGTTCCAGATCTACTACCTCGGCATCAATGCCGGCGTGATCGCGTCGCCGCTTATCGTCGGGACGCTCGGGGAAGTTTACGGCTGGCATTACGGCTTCGCCGCGGCCGGGGTCGGGATGCTCCTGGCCATCGGCATTTATCTTTCCGGGCAGAAATATCTGCGCGGCGAAGAGATCGCCGCGCGTGCCGCGGTCGCCGCCGCGACGCCGCGCGCGAAGCTCAGCGGGCGCGACTGGCGGGCAGTCATCGCGCTCCTGCTGCTCATTCCCGTGCTCGCGGTGGCGATTGTGCCTAACAATCAAATTTACAACGCCTACCTCGTCTGGGGCGACCAGCGTTTCGATCTCGTCTTTCTCGGCAAGAAATTGCCGACGACCTGGCTCATCACCTTCGACGCCATCGTCAGCGTCAGCTTCCTCGCGCTCGTCGCGCTTTTTTACCGCTGGTATGGGAAGCATTGGCGCGAGCCGGATGAGGTCACGAAGCTCATCATCGGCTCGGTCTTCTCGATCGGCGGCATGCTCTGCCTTTTCATGGCCGCCGCGACCTCGAGCGCAGGGCACAAGATCGGCCTCTTCTGGCCGGTCCTCTTCCACATCGTCAACAGCATCGGCTTCGCGCACCTGCTGCCGATCAGCCTCGCGCTCTTCGCGAAGTATGCGCCGAAAGCGATCAACGCCACCGTCATCGGCCTCTACTATCTCGCGTTCTTTTTCGCCAACAGCCTCGTCGGCTGGGTCGGCGGCTTCTACCAAACGATGCCGACTACGACCTTCTGGCTCATGCACGCCGGCTTCGCCGCGGGCTCGGGGCTCTGCTTCGTGATCTTTAAGTTAGTCGTCGGTCATCATCTCGAAGTTGAGACGCAGGCTACCACCTGACCGCGGACAGTTAGACTCCGCTCAAGTTCGTTCCAGCCAAAACTCCGGTCGCCGATGCGCGTGTGCGATTGCGGTGCGGAAACGCGTGCAGGTTGTGACGCCGATAGCCCTTGGGACGAGCTCGAGACAATTCTGGGTTGCGCTCTATCCAAGCGACCGCCTCAGCGACTTCGGTTCGAAATCGCCAGCCAAGGCCGGCTTCCTTCGCTTCGTAGTAGGCAACCGATTCAGAGAATTCCCGCGCAGCTTCGTCGAGAATGACGAGCCTCATCGGCCCAACTGGCGATCAATCTCCGCCACCACTTGTGAGAATGGGCGGCTCTGCGCGATGCCCGCGTCGATGTTCCGAATCCGGCGCTCGATCTCATCTTCCCAAGCCGCGCCCACTTGTGAATCGCCGGTCGCCTCGCTTCTCTCCAGAAGAGTGCGGGCGAGTCTCAATTGTTCGTCGTGAGGCAACTCCAAGGCTTGTTGAGTGACCGCGGGCAATTTCGAACACACAAGGTGACTTTTTCGATGATGCGAAACTCTGTCGAGGTTCCCCTATCTCGCCAGCATCCACACTCTCGGTCGGCTCGCCGGGACTCCGCCGAGACACGCTAACCAATCACTCCAAGGAGAACATCCACTCCACGGCCGCTTCCACGTGAATCTGCGTGGTGTCGAGCACGGGCAGACCGGCCGCGGTCGGCTCGCGCAGGATCAGCGACAGCTCGGTGACGCCGAGGATTAAGCCATCGACGCCGTGGCGATCCTGCATCGCCGCCGCGATCGCGAGCAGGCGCGCGTGCGTCTCCTCGCGGATCGTGCCGTAGAAGAGTTCGCCCATGTATTTCTCGTGGATGAATTCCTGTTCCTCCGCGGTGGGCACGGCGATGGCGAGCCCGTGGCGCGCGAACGTCTCCGGGTAGCGCGGCGCCTGCATGGTGAAGCGCGTCCCGAAAAGCGCGAGCCGCCGGAGGCCCGCGCGCCTGGCGGCTTCCGCGGGTGCTTCCACGATGCTGAGCATCGGAATCCGCGAACGCTTTTGCACCGCATCGAAAACGAGGTGCGGCGTGTTCGCGGCGATGAGGGCGAAGTCCGCACCCGCGCGAGCGAGGCGCTCGATCTCTTCGACGAGGAAATCGGTCACCGGCGCGAGCTCATCGGCGGTAAACCATTCGATCACTTTCGTGTTGTCGATGCTGTTGAGGAGGAGCGCCGGGGCGCGGCCTTCCGGGTCGCGCGCCCGGTAAACGGCGATGAGGCGCCGGTAATATTCGACCGTCGATTCCGGTCCCGTCCCGCCGAGGATGCCGAGCATTTTCATCGCGCGCAGCCTACGCCGAATTCGATTTGCCCGCCGGTGCGCGGGATCGATTGCTCATGTCTTCAGAAATTTCCTGAATCCAAATCGGTCGCGACCCGCATCTCAATCTTGAAAGCCATGAATACGATTACTACCCGACCTCTCCTGACCCTGAAGCTCGCGACTCTCGCCGCGCTCGCCTTTCTCCTGCTCCTCCAAAGCATTTGATCGGCGCGTAGGCGGTGACGCCGAGCAAGCGCACAACGATTCGCGTTTCAAAAAACGAGCGCGGCCGTTACGCTGAAGCTGGCTCCACTGTTTTTCTGAAATTGTTGAATCCAAAACCCGGCCCACCTGCATCCACTTAATAGAACCATGGAAACGTCCTATCCCACACCGCCGCTCGAGGCTCCTGCTCTTACTAACGTCCGCACTTGGACCGCGCTCTGTCACGCCAGCGCCTTGCTTGGCGTACTCTTTCATTTTCCCGGTCACATCCTTGGGCCGCTCATCGTCTGGCTGGTCAAGCGCAACGACTCGCCCGAGATCGACGCGCACGGCAAGGAAGCGCTCAACTTCCAGATCTCGATGCTCATTTACGAGGCCGTCGCGCTCGTCTTTTGCCTTATCCTAATTGGCTTCGTTTTTCTTGCCATCCTCTGGGTCCTGAATGCCGTTTTCGTCATCGTCGCCGCCGTCCAGGCAAGCGAAGGGAAGTTCTACCGCTATCCGATGACGATCCGGTTCATTCAGTAGCCGAACGACGGATCATCGTCGAAAAGCTGGACCGGCGCGCAGCCCGGAAAACCGAAGCACTAAAACTTCTCGAGGATTCGGTTCACGACCCGGTCAGGCCGCAGCTCTCCTTTTTGCGGAGGATTTGCGCGCGGTTGATTTCTTCGCGGAAGTTTTGCGCGCGGGGCTATGGCGCGCCGGGGCGGATGATTTCTTCGCGGAGGCGGTGGAGGCCTTCACGTCGCCACCCGTTTTCTTGCTGCTGGTTTTATGAGTTGCCGTGACACAGGCGATTCAGGCGCGGTGGGTTTGATGGTTCTCTCACCCAATTCGGGATGGAGGCCTTCGCTCATTTCTTCTCTTCGGCGGCGAGTTTGATCCCGAGCTCGCGGAGCTGCTTCGGATCGACGTCGCTGGGGGATTGCGACATGAGGTCCTGGCCGCGGTTGTTCTTTGGGAAAGCCATCACCTCGCGGATCGATTGCTCGCCGCAGAGGAGCATGACGAGGCGATCGAGGCCGAATGCGATGCCGCCGTGCGGCGGGGCGCCTAACCGAAAGGCGCGCAGGAGATGGCCGAACTGCGCCTGCTGCTGTTCCTCACTAATCCCAAGGACGGCGAACATTTTCGCCTGCAAATCCGGCTCGTGAATCCGGATGCTGCCGCCGCCGATCTCCACGCCGTTCAGGACCACGTCGTAGGCTTCGGCGCGCATTTCCGCGTAGCGCTTCTCTTCGAGGAGCGCGAGGTCGTCGGCGTGCGGACGCGTGAACGGATGGTGCACGGCGTTCCATTTACTTTCCGCGGCGTCGAAGGCGAGCAGCGGAAAATCGGTGACCCAAAGGAAGTCGAGCTGCTCAGAATCTTTCGTTAGGCCTTGAATCTCGGCGACGCGCAGCCGCAG
>JBPCRH010000208.1:0-4045 GCA_050997075.1 Chthoniobacterales bacterium | reverse complement strand
CCGTTGTATCGCGAGGTGCGTGAGCTGCACGACCTCGCCGGTCGCACGCTCCCGGTGAGCATCGAGGTGTTGCTCGGCGGACGACGGCTCACCGCGTCGGTCGTGGAAGCGAAGACGCCGGACGGGTTCCAGATTTTCTTCATCCGCTGCGACGAGTTTTTCGATCGGCCCGCGGTCTATGGCGAAAAAGGCGAGCTTTACTCCGACAACGCCGCGCGTTTCATCTTCTTCAGCAAAGCCGTGGTCGAGCTCTCCCGGCGGATGACGCCGTCGCCCGATCTCCTGCACGCGCACGACTGGCCCGCGGCGCTCGTGCCGGTGCTCGTGCGGGAGCAGCGGTTGCCGTTCGCGACCGTGCTTTCGATTCACCATCTCGAGGCGCAGGGAAATTTCCCGGCGGAAGATTTTGCGCTCACGAATCTGCCCTCGAACTACTTCCAGCCTTCCGGGGTGGAATTTTTCGGCCGGCTCAATCTCCTCAAGGGCGGCCTCCGCTTTGCTGATCGCATCGTGGTCGCGGGCGAACCCTACGCGCACGGCATCCAGACGGAGTCGTTAGGCGCGGGACTCGAGATCGTGCTCCGCGAACAGGCAGGCCGCCTCGTCGGGATTCTCCCGGGCGCGGACATTCAACGCTGGAATCCTTCGACCGATCGCTTCCTTCCCGTCCGCTACGGCGCCGGCTCGCTCGCGGTCAAATCCGCTTCGCGCACCGCCCTCCTCGCCCATTTCGGACTCGCCCCCGCGCCCCGCGGCCCGGTCTTTGGGATGGTCACGCGGCTCGTTGGCGAAAAGGGTTTCGATATTCTCCTGCCCGTGCTCGACCGCCTCCTCGCCGATGATGTGCGCCTGATCATTCTCGGCAAAGGCGATCCGGCCTATGAGACCGCGCTCGGAATCGCGGCGCGAAAGTTTCCCGACCGGCTCGCCTATCGGCATGACTACGATGAAGCGCTCGCGCATCTCATCGAAGGCGGGAGCGACATCGCGCTGATTCCTTCGCGGGTGGAACCGGGAGGTTTTAGTGCCATGCACAGTCTGCGCTACGGCGTCCTCCCGGTCGCGCGCGCAACCCGCGGACTCGAGCAAATCATTGCCGATTACGATCCCGCGACGGATGCCGGGTACGGCTTCCTCTTTTACGAGTACGGCAGCGAACCGTTCTGGGACGCAATCAAGCGCGCGCGCGAAGTCTTCGCCGATCGCGCCGAATGGGAACGCCTCATGAAACGCGCGATTGTGCGCGATTTCTCCTGGGCTAACGCCGCCGGGCGTTATGAGGAGCTCTACGCCGGGTTGGTCACGAAGGCTCTTGCGGCCTAACGAGCTTAGCGCTTTCGATACGGGGTCGGCGCGGGCTTCCCGAGATCGCGCGCGGCCGCGCCCTCGGGCCGGCCGACGACGGTCGTCTTCTCGAGCGCCGAGCGGTAATTCGGATCCCGCATCCAATCGCCCGAATGATCCGCCGGCGGAGCAGCAGCAGGGACGACCACGCTTCGCTCGACGAGGGCGGGCGCCCTGGCTTGGAGTTGTTCTTTGTTCACGATCCGCCACGGCGTCAAATCCGAGTGGAGCACGCCAATCCCGACGCCAACGGTAAGCAGAACAGTGAGAATGAATTTCATAACCTAGGAAGTTGGACGCCGCGGCGGCCGGACGTTCGCGCGACCGCTTCGGCTCTTCAGCATGAGCGCGACCAGGAGCACTAAAACCAGCGCCGGAAGGACGACGAAGAACGTCCAAACGCTGAAGGTTCGATCCGTTATTTTAAGGACTTCGGCCAGGGAGGCGATGACGCGTCGGCCAGTCGCCTCGATCCGCTGGGTCGTGTTGCTCTCCGCGGGCGATGCGTCCACGAGAGTGGCGGCGACGGGTGGAGGCTGGACGATTCCCAGCGGCAATTGCACCGAGCGCGAAGTCGCGTTCAGCGCCAGCACCTGGGCAGCCGTGAGCTCCGCGAGCGGATAGGTCCGCACGCCGGTCGCATGGGTGACGGTGACGGAGTCCGCGGTCGCGCTCGTGAGGCGCGCGGACTTGGGCAAATCAGAGCCGGTTGGATGCGACTGTGACGCAGCACGGACCACGGCAGCCGGCTTTGCGCGATTCTCTTGGAAGGCCACGAGGGCGCGTTCCCATTTGCTGCGCGCTTTCTCTAATTGCGACTTCACGCGCGGATAGCGGCCTTCTAACTGTCCAATCTTCTCCAAGCTTATCTGCGTCAGGTCCGCGAAAGAAGGATCGAAACTCAGCGGCGGATAAGGCACGGCAGAGATGACTGCGGCCGCCTTCATTTTTTTGCGCTCGCCCTTGGTCGTCACCACCGTCGCGAAGAGCGCGTTATCTTGATGGTAAGAATGATATTCCATCGCCTCCGTATACGTGGAACCAGGCTCCTGCAGGATCAAAACGCCTTCCGGCTCCTGTTGCGCGGCGAGCGTGAGTTGCCCAAGGAAGAAAAGGAAGCAAACGAGCATCGTTCTGGGAATAACTGCGCCGATCCTCTCCACGTACGGATATTGCGTAAAGGACTATTTTGGCAAGCGGTCGTTTACCTCACCAACGCTGCCATCGATGTAAATGAGCAGGTTGCCGTTGCCATGGACATATCCCGCCTCGATGAACCAAGGCTGCCGCGGCCACCGTAGAGAGGGAGTAAAAGCCTGGAGAGAATGCCGATGATGACCCGGACGATCATCAACTCCAAGAGGGTGAAGGCGCCGACGCGGCGCCCACCACAGCTCCTGCCTCTCACGCCCGCGGCGATTTAGCTGCCTGGTCTAAACCCGAAGACGTCGTAGACGATCTCGCTCGTTAGGCTCGATCGCCAGCCCGAGCTGCCGGAGGAGCGCCACGTCCGCATCGACCGCTGGATTTTCCGCAGTGAGAAGCTTGTCGCCGTAGAAGATGGAATTCGCGCCAGCGAAGAAGCAGAGCGCCTGGCCTTCACGCGTCAGCCGAGTGCGACCGGCGGCGAGGCGGACGCGCGCTTTCGGAATCGCGAGCCGAGCAACGGCGATCAGCCTAACGAGCTCGAAGATGTCGATCGGCTTCTGTGTCTCCAACGGCGTCCCCGGCATCGCCATGAGACAGTTGATCGGCACACTCTCCGGCGCCGGATCGAAGTTACTCAGCACCTCGAGCATGCGCAGCCGATCATCGGTCGACTCGCCCATGCCCACGATCCCGCCGCAGCAGACCGACATCCCGCTCTCCTGCACCGCGGCGATCGTGTTCAACCGGTCGGAAAAGGTATGAGTGGTCACGATCTCCGGGTAAAACTCCGGCGACGTATCGATGTTGTGATTGTAAGCGGTCACGCCCGCTTCCTTGAGCTTGCGCGCCTCGCTCGGCCCGATCTGCCCGAGCGTCACGCAGACCTCCATCCCGAGTTGGCTCACTTCGCGGATGGTCGAGAGCACTTGCTCGAATTTCGGCGTCCCCTCGCGCACTCCGCGCCAGGCCGCGCCCATGCAAAAGCGCGTTGCGCCCTGGGCCCGGGCGCGTTTCGCCGCGCTCATGATTTCATCGACCGGCATGAGCTCCTCACGCTCGAGCCCGGTGGCATAATGCGCGCTCTGCGCACAGTAGGCGCAGTCCTCACTACACCCGCCGGTCTTGATCGAGAGCAAGCTGCAACGCTGCACCTGTTCGCCGCGCCAATGCTGCAAATGCAGCGCGCGACTTTGCGAGATGAGCTCGAAAAGGGGCTGGTCGTAAAGTCGTTTCAGTTCCGCGAAATCCATGCGCTTTATTCTTAAACGCGGAGCGGGTTGCGCGCACTGAGATAAAATCTCATTCTTCCGCGTGTGTTTGCTCGGGTTTGCTCTCGCTTTTCGTTAGGCCGAGTTCCTTCGTCAGGCAGTCCTACCTCCGGTTTCGACATCATGTAGCGCGCGCGTGCAGGAGGAACACGGCTTCGCGTTTTCGGATTTGCGGAAATTCGGCAAGAAATTGGGCGGTCAGTTTTTCCGGGATCGGATAATCCGTGTCTTAACCTTGAAAGGCTCTCCGTCTTTTTCCAACGGATGAAGCGGCGCTTAGAAGT
>JBPCRH010000187.1:0-3406 GCA_050997075.1 Chthoniobacterales bacterium | reverse complement strand
GGTCGCGCGCGACCCGTTTGTCATCCTGAGCGAAGCGCAGCGGAGTCGAAGGATCCCGTCGCGCTTCCCGGAAGATCGCCACCCCAGTTCCTTGCGGAAGCGGATCTTCCGGGATGATCCACGGGATCCCTCGGCTGCGCTCGGGATGACGAGAAGGTGCGCCTGTAGACGCCTCCCTCGGTGAGGCGCGAGGGAGAGTTTGGCGGCTGCTTGATGTCGGAGCGTGCTCCCGCGCTGCGCAGAGCGAAGCGTCTACAGCGGAGACGCAACGACACGCAAAGGATGACAATGCGGTGCGCGCGTCCTAGTTTTCGCACATGGAAAAGCGCGCATTTGGCAAAACCGCCATGCAGGTTTCCGTCCTCGGTTTCGGCGGCGCCGAGATCGGCCACGAGGGCATCGAAGAGGCGACCGTCGAGCGATTATTAGGCAGCGCGCTCGATGCCGGGCTCAACGTTATCGACACTGGGGAGTGCTACGGCCAGAGCGAAGAAATGATCGGCAACACCACGGGCGGACGGCGCGAAGAGTTTTACCTCTTCACCAAAGTCGGTCACCCGCACGGGCAGGAAAGCGGCACGAATTGGTCGCCCGATTCCATCCTCGAGAGCATCGAGCGCAGGCTGCGCCGGCTGCGGACCGATCGCGTTGATCTCGTGCATTTGCACAGTTGTTCCGAGACGATTTTGCGCAAGGGCGACGCCATCGCCGCGCTCCAGACCGCGCGCGAAAAGGGTTACACGCGTTTCATCGGCTACAGCGGCGACAGCCACGCGGCGGAGTATGCGGTTGAGTGTGGCGCGTTCGATTCACTCCAGATTTCCGTGAATGTCGCCGACCAGGAAGCGATCGAGCACGCGATCCCGGCCGCACAGCGAAAACAGATGGGTGTAATCGCGAAACGCCCGATCGCGAATGCCGCCTGGAAGACCGGGCAGAAGCCGAACAACTCCTATCACCAGACGTATTGGGAGCGGCTCCAGAAACTGCGCTACGCATTTTTACAGAACGGCGACCTCGAGAGGACCGTCCAGACCGCGCTCCGCTTCACCCTCAATGTCCCGGGGGTCGCGACCGCGATCGTCGGCACGACGAAGCCGGAACGCTGGGAACAAAACGCGCAGCTCCTCGCGGCAGGTTCGTTAGGCGAGACGGAGTTCGCGGAAATCCGCGAGCGCTGGGAAGACGTCGCGCCGCAGACCTGGATCGGACAGACCTGAGCGACTTCTCGTGAGGCGAAGAATCTTCGTTAGGCGAAGAAGGCTCGCCGAGAGCAGTCAAACGATCGTGTCATCCCGAGCGGAGCCGAAGGCGGAGTCGAGGGATCCCGTGGCGCTACGGAAAGCTCCCTCCGCGGGATTCCTCGGCTCCGCTCGGAATGGCCGAGTGTGCGCGCGCTAAGGACTGCTGCTCTTGACCGCCTCGGCGCGCCAGATCGGGCCGTCTTTTTGATACGGCGGAATCGGCTGGTTGGACTTGAGCGCGGGCATCTTGCCATCGGCGACGCGGAAGATCGGGAGCACCGGACTGCCGTGGCCTTCCTTCTCGTATTTCGCGCCGTCTTTCTCGATCAGGAGATCGGCGAAGAACTCCCCGCCCGGTTGTTCGCCGATCAGAATCTCCATGTCGTAGAAGTTCCCGACCTGCGCGGAAACGGCCGGGCCTTTGACGAACTTCCCCGGGATTTTGCTGAAGCCGTAGTCGTAATTCCCGACGCCTTTCGAGACGTTGTGCGGATTCCAGGAGCCATCGAGCACGACCTGGCCGTTGAAGCGCACGACGAGCAGATCGTCGCCCGCGCCGACGAAATGATAGGTCCCGCTCTCCGGCGGCGAGACCCGGCCGCGATAGACGACGAGCCAGAGTTTCGGTTTTACTTCCCCGGAAACGCGAAAGGCTTTCGGACCTGCATCGGCCGGCACGTAGGGCGTGAAAATCTGCGTGTTGTAGAGCAGCCGCGGCGCCTTGTAGAAATCCTTGAAGACGCTGTCGTTCCAGCCGCCGCGGAGGAAGTTGGTCACAATCGTGCCGTATTTTTCCTCGGTCATGTCGGTCGAGCGATGCGGCTGGGTTTGCTTTAAATCGTAGAAAGTTCCCGCGAAAGAACCGCCGCCGCTCTCGCGCAGACCGAAGAACGAAATCGGTCCCCCACCCGCCGAACTCGACTGCCCGCCGCTCATCGACGACGGCAGGCCGAAGCCGGCGCCGCCGACCCCCGACATCCTGGAAGGCGCGGCGTCCATCTGCGGCATCGCTGGCATTTCCGGGAGCGTCACCTTCGCCAGACCGGTGCTGACGATGCGCTTCAACGCCGGCGCGCTCATCGTGCTCTGCCGTTTCGCCATCTGCACTTTGTGCTCGATCGAACGCTCGGAATGATTCGGAGAAGGCGGTCCACCTTTGAAGGTAAGTTTGCGGCTCGGCGTATAAACCTGGACGACGTAAACCGCCGCACCGACCGCGAAGAGGAAATGCACGAGGATGCTGATGAAGAGAAAACGGCTCGCACGGATCCGCGCGAAGAGGGAGCGGCGCGTGGGCGCGGCCGGCGCCACGGGTGGCTTGCTTTGTTCCGGTGCGACCGCGGGCATGTGGCCAATTGTAAGCGAAGGCCGCACCGCGTAAAGCGGTCGTCGCCGTCGCCTCGACAGCTTCGGTCGGCTGCGCTAGAAGAGAACCGCGCGGGCAGTTAGCTCAGCGGTAGAGCGGCACGTTTACACCGTGTTGGTCGGGGGTTCGATCCCCTCACTGCCCAGTCTTGCGCGCGCGCTTCGGCGCTTTGCCGCGAGCCACGGGGAGAATGGCGGTGGCGAGATAACGCTGCACGATTTCGTTCTCCTGGTTCCGGGTGATGCAGCGGTAGCGGATCAACCCAAATTCCGGGCGCTTCTGCGATGACCGGGCGGAGAGGATCCTGATCTCAACCCGGAGCGCGTCGCCCGGTCGCACCGGTTTCGGCCAGCGCAAGCCATCCACCGCGACGCCGATCATCGCGCCATCCACGTTCATGGTCTCGACGAAAAGGCGCATGGAAATCGCCGCGGTCTGCCAGCCACTCGACGCGAGTCCGCCGAGAAGCGTGTCGCCCTTGGGCTTCGTTTCTAAGTGCGCGGCCTGTGGATCGTACTCGCGCGCGAAGGCGATGATTTCATGCTTCGAGATTTTCTTTGAATCGGAAACGAAGCGGTCACCAACGGCGAAATCGGCAAATGTTCGTGGCACGGCGAACCATCGCGGCGTTGCCCGCGCGGACGCAAGGTGTAAGCTGCGCCTAACGAACCCATGACGGAAAATGAATTGATGCAGGTCGCGATCGCACAAGCGCGGAAAAGCCTGAACGAAGGCGGAATCCCGATCGGCTCCGCCCTCGCGCGCGACGGCGAACTAATCGCAGCCGGTCACAACC
>JBPCRH010000138.1:0-3149 GCA_050997075.1 Chthoniobacterales bacterium | reverse complement strand
AAGCGGTCGTGAGCGAGCAGGAAGCTTACGAGTACGGCGTGCGCTGCCTCGAATTGCTCGAAGGCTTGGCCGCGCAAACGCAGGGCTGGACCGACCCGCTGGGCGAGAACGCGGAGCTATTTCCTGTCGTTAACCTGTCGGTAAAAATCTCCGCACTCTATTCGCAGATGAATCCGGCCGATCCGGACGAGGCGGTCAAGCATCTCGCACCGAAGCTCCGGCCGATCCTTCGCCGTGCGAAGGAGCTGGGCGCGTTCGTGAATTGCGACATGGAGAGTTACGCGCACAAAAATGCCACGCTCCAGCTTTTCAAATCGCTCTTCACCGAGCCGGAGTTCAAGGATTGGGCGGGGGCTGGGATCGTCATCCAGGCTTACCTGCGCGACTCCGAGCGCGACCTGCGCGAGCTTATCGCCTGGGGCCAAAAACGGGGGACGCGCTTCGCCGTTCGTCTGGTCAAAGGCGCCTACTGGGATTACGAAAAGATCGTCGCGGCGCAGAACGGCTGGGTCTGCCCGGTCTATCTGCAGAAGCCGGAGAGCGACGCGAACTTCGAGGTCTGCACGCGTGTGCTCCTCGACAACGAATCGATTGTGACCGCGGCCTTCGGTTCGCACAACGTCCGCTCGATCGCGCACGCGATGGCCTACGCGGAGTCGTTAGGCATCGACCAGAGCCGATTCGAATTCCAGCTCCTCTACGGGATGGCGGGCCCGATCAAGCGCGCCCTCGTCGAGATGGGTTATCGCGTGCGCGAGTATTCGCCGGTCGGCGAGCTGCTCCCGGGCATGTCTTATCTCGTTCGGCGGTTGCTCGAGAACACTTCGAACGAAGGCTTCCTCAAGGCCAAATTTTCCGATCAACTCTCGACCGCGCAGCTTCTGCGCGACCCGAACGAGCTCATCACGACCGACGCGCGCCTTCTTCCGCCGATCGAGATGGAACCGAGCCATTATCACTCCGCGAATGGCGAAGATCGCGAGACGCCGCCGGGCGACAGCTACGACAACGCGCCGCTCGTGAACTTCGTCCATCACCAGACGCAGGAACAGATGCGCACCGCGCTCCGCGAAGCCCGCGGCCGTTTCGGTCGCGAGTACCCGCTCCACATCGATGGCGAAAAGGTCACGACCGGGAAATGGATGCCTTCGGTCAACCCGAGCGCGCCGAACGAGATCGTGGGCAAGGTCGCGGATGCCGGGATTCCCGAGGCCGAGCGCGCCGTGAAAGCCGCGCGCGCGGCTTTTCCGCGCTGGTCGCGCACGTCCGTCGAGCATCGCGCGCAGCTCCTTGAGCGCGTCGCCGCGATCATGGAACGGCGGCGTTTCGAGCTTTCCGCGCTCGAAGTTTTCGAAGTCGGCAAACCGTGGGCGGAAGCCGACGGCGACATCCGCGAGGCGATGGATTTCCTGCTCTTCTACGCGCAGCAGATGCGAATCATTGGCCGGCCGCAGCTCACCCAGCACGTTCCCGGCGAGGAAAATTATCAGCACTACTGGGCGCGCGGCGTTGCGCTCGTGATCGCGCCCTGGAATTTTCCGATCGCGATTCTTTGCGGCATGGTCTCGGCCGCGCTCGTCACCGGTAACACCGTGATCATGAAACCGGCCGAGCAATCCGCGATCTGCGGCGCGCTCCTTATGGAGATGTTTGAGGAGGCGGGCGTGCCGAAGGGCGTGCTCAATTTCCTCAACGGCGACGGCGCGGTCATCGGCGCGCACCTCGTCGATCATCCGGAGGTCGATCTTATCGCCTTCACCGGCTCGCGCGAAGTCGGTTTGAAAATCTGGGAGGCCGGCGGCAAAACCCGCCCCGGTCAGCGCGAGCTCAAGCGCGTCATTTGCGAGATGGGCGGGAAGAACGCGATCATTGTCGATTCCGACGCCGACCTCGACGAGACGATCGTCGAATCGATCTACTCGGCTTTTGGTTACCAGGGGCAGAAATGTTCCGCGCTCTCGCGGCTCATCGTGCTCGAGGAAAACTACGATCGCTGCGTTTCCCGACTGCTCGCGGCCGCGGCGGCGTTGCGCGTCGGAAATCCGGAAGACCAGGGCGTGAAAGTCGGCCCGGTGATCGATGACGTGGCGCACAAACGCATTCTCGAAACGATCGAACGCGCGAAGAGTGAAGCGACTCTCGCCTTCCAAGCGAAGAACGTGCCTAACGAGGGCTACTTCGTGCCGCCGACCATCTTCACCGACGTGAAACCGAGCGCGAAAATCGCGCAGGAAGAAATCTTCGGACCGGTGCTTAGCGTAATCAAAGTGCGCGATCTCGACGAGGCGCTCCAGGTCGCCAACGGCACCGACTACGCTCTGACCGGCGGATTTTTCTCGCGCAGTCCGGCGAACATCGAGCGAGTCAAAGGCGAGCTCGTGGCCGGCAACGTTTACATCAATCGCTCCTGCACCGGCGCGGTTGTGGGTCGACATCCGTTCGGCGGTTTCAAGATGAGCGGCGGCGGCACGAAAGCGGGCAGCGGCGATTATCTTCTGCAGTTTTTACTGCCTCGGATCGTCACCGAAAACATCATGCGCCACGGCTTCGCGCCGGAAGCGACCCCGCGTTACCGCGATGAATTTTTCGTGCGCGAGCCGGGCACGACCGTGGTCGAGAGGTCGCGCGCGCATGCCGAGCACGTTCGTTAGGCACAGGTGAAAATTGCGGCCGCCCAGATCGACTGCGTCCCGGGTGAGGTCGAGACGAATCTCCGCACGCTCGAGCGCTTCGCCGCGCAGGCGAGAGAGGCGGGGGCGGCGCTGGTTGTCTTCCCAGAGTTGTCCGACACCGGCTACGACATGTCCGCCGTGCGTCGCACAGCGCAGCCCTGGGCGGAAGGCGCGGTGCCGCGGCTCTGTGCGCTCGCGCAGCGACTTTCGCTTGCGATTCTTTGCGGGGTGTCCGAGCACGTCGACGACGCGATCTTCAACTCACAGGTTTTGATTGATGCCTCGGGCGCGATCACGGGCAGTTATCGCAAGTGCCATCTCTTTCGCGCCGGCACCTTCGATGAAGGAACCACGCTGTCCGAGGGCGGCGCTCTCGTGGCTTGCGACTTCGGCGGATTTCGTCTTGGCCTGACGATCTGTTACGACCTGCGGTTCCCCGAGATTTTCCGCGCGCTCGCGACCGAGCAGGTGGTGAAC
>JBPCRH010000053.1:0-2800 GCA_050997075.1 Chthoniobacterales bacterium | reverse complement strand
GGCGTGGTGAAGGCTTTCAAGAAAGAAGGCGACGTCGAAAACCTGCGAATCCTGATCGCACGCGCCGAAGAGGCCCGGGATTTGCTACCGAAGGAACTCGGAACCTTGGGAGCCATTGTTGATGTGGGAGTTGCGTATCGCACGGTCGCGGAAATAAACGACCGGACGGATGCGCGCACGCGGCTGGCAAACGAGGGCGCGGATATGATTACCTTTACGAGCTCATCGACGGTGGAGAACTTCCTGGCTCTCGTTCTGTTCTGGCCGGCCGGGTTGCAGGTGGCGAGCATCGGTCCGATCACCTCACGAACGGCGCGCGAGCGCGGCCTCACGGTCGCGGTCGAAGCGCCGCAGCACGACGTGCCTGGCCTAGTCGAGGCGATCCGGCGGTTTTATCGGCACTATTAAATCATGGAGCAAGGGACGGAACTTGAAGCGAATTTTGCGGCGGTGATGCAGGAGCTGAGCGTGGAGGCGGCGGGCACGGAAGACGCGCGGATCGCTTCCGGCATTTCGGTTTTGATCAGCGGCATCCACGCGCTCGGGCAGCGTCTCGAAGTGCTCGAAGAAACGGTCGTGCTCAAGTTTGAGACGGCCCAATTCCAGAAGATCGAGCAGCAGCTCGCGGTCATTCGCGAGACCGACTCAGTGAATCAGAAGCTTTTTGATTCGTTGCACGGGGAGCTCATCAGTTATCGCGATAATTTCGTCCGCGATGCGCTCCAGAAGCCGGTGATTCGCGACCTCGTCACGCTCTTCGATGATCTCTCGAAGATTTACGCCCAGACCGAAGAGTCGCAGTTGCGCGCGAACCTCGAGAAGGTCCTTCATTTCGTGATCGAGATTTTCCATCGGCTCGAGGTAACGGAAGTCGAGACCGTCGAGCTGGCCGATCGCGCTTTGCATAAAGTCGTCGGAACGGAGAAAACAGACTCGCCGGAAGAAAACGGGCGGATCGTGACGCGGGTGAAGAAGGGGTTTCTCTGGCAGGGCAAAGTCTTCCGTCCGGAAGAAGTGGTGGTGCGGCGTTTTACCGCGCCGACGGCAGCCGAAGGCGGCGCCTAACGAACACCCGCGGGGCACCGGCCAGAAGCGGCGTAATTTTCCCAGCGAGATTGACTCCGCTGCGGGCATGAAATCTGCATTCACAGAGGGAGCACGTCGGGTATTCCACCACGTAAATCTCTCAAAAAAATATCATGAGCAATCGCAAAGCAGTCGGGATCGATCTGGGAACGACCTTCTCGGCCGTCGCCCACATCGACGCCTACGGAAAACCGCAAATCATTCCCAATTCCGAGAGTGAGCGCATCACTCCCTCGGTCGTTTTCTTCGACGGGACGAACGCCATCGTCGGCACGGTCGCGAAGAACAACACCGTCGCGGAGCCGGAGAAGATCGTCGATTTCGTGAAGCGCGAGATGGGCAAATCGAAGGAGCAATTCCATCGCAACTTCGAGGGGAAAAATTTCTCCTCGGAAGAACTTTCCGCGCTCATCCTGAAGAAGCTCAAAGCCGACGCGGAAAAATATCTCAAGGTGCCGGTGACCGACGCTGTCATCACCGTGCCCGCCTATTTCAACGACTCGGAGCGGACCGCGACGATCACCGCCGGCCGGCTCGCGGGCCTGAACGTTCTCCAGATCATCAACGAACCGACGGCCGCGGCGCTCGCCTACGGCCTCGATAAACTCGACGACGACCACACCGTTTTCGTCTTCGATCTCGGGGGCGGCACTTTTGACGTCACGGTCATGCGGATCAAGGCACACTGCCTCGAGATGGTCGCGACCAACGGCGATCACCGGCTCGGCGGCAAAGATTGGGACGACGTCATCGTGAACTGGGTGGCGGAGGAATTCGATCGCCAGCACGGCGAGAATCCGCTGCTGGACCTCCAGAGTTACCAGGATCTGCAAAGCCGCGCGCTCGCCGCGAAAATCCAGCTCTCCAGCCGGACGCGCACGACCCTCGTGCACAACCACAATGGCAAGAGCATCAAGCTTGAGCTGACCCGCGAAGATTTCGAGAAGATGACGCGCCACCTCGTCGAGAAGTGCAAGGCGATCTGCGAGATCGTCATGCGCGAGGCGAAGATGGAATGGAAAGATGTCGACAAGATCCTGCTCGTCGGCGGCATGACCCGCATGCCGATGGTGCGCACGATGATCAGTGAGTTCTCCAACGTTCCGCTGGTGGAGGATGTAAACCCGGACGAAGCGGTCGCGGTCGGCGCGGCCATCCAGGCGGTGCTCTCGCTCCTCGAGGAAGAAGATGCCTCCGGCGATCACTCGCTCCCCGCGGAGACGCGCCAGCAATTTTCCTCGCGCGAAGGCGGTCTCATCCAGGTCCACAACATCACCTCGCACACGCTCGGCGTCGTCCTCTGGGATGAAACCCAGCTCGAGGAATACGTTTTCCCGATGATCCGCAAAATGACCGCGATGCCGGCAACGGCGAAGAATTCCTTCGGCACCGCGACCGCGAACATGCAGCGCGCGATCGTCCGCATCGTCGAAGGCGAGAGCTCGCTCCCGGGCGAGTGCACGCCGCTGGGCATTTGCGATGTCGAGTTGCCGCCCTTCCTGCCGAAAGGCTCGCCCGTCGAGCTGACCTACGAATACAACGCCAACCAGGTTCTCGAGGTGGCGGTGCAGGCGTGCGGGAATTGCGCGACCGTCTCGATCGAGCGCAAAACCGGTCTGACCGAGGGCTAACTCGATCGCGCGACCAAGGCGCTCGGGCAGTTGACGGTGGCGTAAATGCCGAGCCCGGTAATGAATTTTCCCATCCCGTTGCC